>NZ_VYKE01000013.1:0-79260 GCF_032424515.1 Pseudomonas sp. JV245A | reverse complement strand
CTGCAGAACAGCCTGTCACTCAATGTCCGGGTCGAACGCCAGGGCACGCCGTTGCCGCAGCGCAGCTATCGCCTCGACCAGCAGAACTGGTGGGCTATTCGCAAATACTCCCAGGCCTTCCTCGAACAGCACGAACAGTTCCTGCAACCGGGCATGGTCCACTATGTGTTCCACAGCGCCAGCCGGCGCGAGAGCGACCTGCAGTTGCAGCACGGTGACTGGCTGGACCTGGACTGCCCGGAGCTGGAACTGGGCCTGAGCAACCAGGTGATCGAGGAAGAATTGCTGCACCTCTATCCCCTGGAAACCCAACCTGCCCGTGCCAGTAGCCATGGCAGCCAGCCGGCGCGGACGCGCCACCACTACTGAGGCCCGTTCAGCGGTAGTCCGCCAGCGGCACGCAGGCGCAGAACAGGTTGCGGTCGCCATAGACGTTGTCCACCCGGTTCACCGCCGGCCAGTACTTGTGGGCCCGGGTATGGGCGGTGGGCAGCACCGCCTGTTCGATACTGTAGGAGCGCTCCCAGACTCCGGTGATATCCGCCAGGGTATGGGGAGCGCCCTTGAGCGGGTTGTCCTCGGCCGGCCAGTTGCCCTCCTGCACCTGGGCGATCTCAGCGCGGATGCTCAGCATGGCTTCGATAAAACGGTCGAGCTCGGCCTTGGATTCGCTTTCCGTGGGCTCCACCATCAGGGTGCCCGGCACCGGGAAGGACATGGTCGGGGCATGGAAGCCGTAGTCCATCAAGCGCTTGGCCACGTCTTCCTCGCTGATCCCGGTCTGGGCCTTGAGCGGGCGCAGATCGAGGATGCATTCGTGGGCCACCCGGCCGTTGCGGCCGCTGTAGAGCACCGGGAAGGCACCGCTCAATTGCTCGGCCAGATAGTTGGCCGCAAGGATCGCCACCTCGCTGGCATCCGCCAGCTGCGGCCCCATCAGGGCGATGTACATCCAGCTGATGGGCAGGATACTCGCACTGCCCCAGGGCGCTGCGCTGACGGCGCCGTTCTCCGGTAACGGCCCGTCGATGGGCACCACCGGGTGGTTGGCGACAAACGGCGCCAGGTGCGCGCGCACGCCAATCGGCCCCATGCCCGGGCCACCGCCGCCATGGGGAATGCAGAAGGTCTTGTGCAGGTTCATGTGCGAGACATCGGCGCCAATGTCCGCCGGCCGGGCCAGGCCTACCTGGGCGTTGAGGTTGGCGCCGTCCATGTACACCTGGCCGCCGTGGCTGTGGATAACTTCGCAGATCTGGCTGATGCCCTCTTCGTACACGCCGTGGGTGGAAGGGTAGGTAGCCATCAGGCACGACAGGCGCTCGCCGGCCGCCTGGGCCTTGGCCTTCAAGTCTTCCAGGTCGACGTTGCCGGCCTCGTCGCACTCGACGATCACCACCTGCATCCCGGCCATCTGCGCCGAGGCCGGGTTGGTGCCGTGGGCCGACGCCGGGATCAGGCAGACATGCCGGCCGCCTTGCCGGCGGCTCTCGTGGTAGCGACGAATCGCCAGCAGCCCGGCGTACTCGCCCTGGGCCCCGGAGTTGGGCTGCATGCAGATGGCGTCGAAACCAGTGATGGCGCACAGCCAACGCTCCAGCTCCGCGATCAGCAGGCCATAGCCGGCAGCCTGCTCCCGGGGTGCGAAGGGATGCAGGTTGGCGAACTCCGGCCAGGTGATGGGGATCATCTCGCTGCTGGCATTGAGCTTCATGGTGCAGGAGCCCAGGGGAATCATCGACTGGTTGAGCGCCAGGTCCTTGTTCTCCAGCTGCTTGAGGTAGCGCAACATTTCGGTTTCGCTGTGATGGGCACTGAACACCGGGTGGGTCAGGTAGCGCGTGCGTCGCAGCAGCGGGTCGGGAATCCCCGACTCCAGCGCCTCGGCGTCCAGGCTGCTGACATCCAGCCCGTGGTCGGCACCCAGGAACACGTCGAACAAACGGGCCACGGTGCTTTCGTCACAGGTTTCATCCAGGCTCAGCCCCAGCCGGCCACGGCCGAGAATCCGCAGGTTGATCTGCTGCGCCCTGGCGCTTTCGATGATCGCCGTCTGGCTGCCGCCGACCTCCAGGGTCAGGGTGTCGAAGAAGTGCCGATTGACCCTGGCAATGCCGTGGCGCTCCAGGCCGACCGCGAGGATGCAGGTCAGCCGGTGTACCCGCTGGGCAATGCGCTTGAGCCCGGCCGGGCCGTGATAGACGGCGTAGAAACCCGCGATATTGGCCAGCAGCACCTGGGCGGTGCAGATGTTCGAGTTGGCCTTCTCGCGGCGGATATGCTGCTCGCGAGTCTGCAAGGCCATGCGCAGGGCCACCTGGCCGCGGGCATCCTTGGACACGCCGATGATGCGCCCGGGCATCGCGCGCTTGTACTCGTCGCGGCAGGCGAAAAACGCCGCATGGGGGCCGCCGTAGCCCATGGGCACGCCGAAGCGCTGGGACGAACCGAGCACCACGTCGGCCCCCAGTTCGCCCGGCGGGGTCAGCAACAACAGGCTGAGCAGGTCGGCCGCGACACAGGCCAGGGCCTGCTGGGCGTGCAACTGGTCGATCAGCGGCCGCAGGTCGCGGATCTCGCCATGGGTGTCCGGGTACTGCAGCAACGCGCCGAACACCTGGTGCCCGGACAATTCGTCGACCCCGCCGACCACCAGCTCGAAACCGAAGCCTTCGGCCCGGGTGCGGACCACGGAAATGGTTTGCGGGTGGCAGTGTTCATCGACAAAGAACAGGTTGCTCGAAGACTTGCTCACGCGCTTGGCCAGGGCCATGGCTTCGGCGGCGGCGGTGGCTTCGTCCAGCAACGAGGCGTTGGCCAGGTCCAGGCCGGTGAGGTCGATGGTCATCTGCTGGAAATTCAACAAGGCTTCGAGCCGGCCCTGGGCGATTTCCGGCTGGTAGGGGGTATAGGCGGTGTACCAGCCGGGGTTCTCCAGCACGTTGCGCAGGATCACCGTCGGCGTCAGGGTGGCGTGGTAACCCATGCCGATCAGGCTGGTCCAGACCTGGTTCTGCCCGGCATAACCCTTGAGCCTGGCCAGGGCGGCCGCTTCGTCCAGGGCCGGCGGCAGGTCCAGTGCGCGGTTGAAGCGGATTCCCGGCGGCACCGTCTGCTCGATCAGTTCGGCCCGGCTGCCCAGCCCGAGGCTGGCGAGCATCGCTTGCTGCTCCTCGGCGTCGGGCCCCAGGTGCCGGTTGAGAAAAGCGTTGGGCTCGCGTAACTGGCTCAAAGATAGCAACTGGGACATGACCGGCTCTCTCCGATAAACGGCGCTCAGCGTCGCTGCAACAGGGTGCCAAGCAGCATAGCAGTCGATTTCCCGCGTCGATGCTCTGGCGTCCCGGGGCAATCGGTACCATCATGCTCGACGTCAACGCGCCAGCCCCGGCGCATCGCAACCTGTGCCCCTATCGTCCGCTTATCGGGTGTCCCATCGTCATGAGCCAACTGCCTTTCCTGCCGTTCTCCAAACCCACCATCGATGAACCCACCATCGCCGCTGTCGGCGAAGTCCTGCGTTCGGGCTGGATCACCAGCGGCCCCAAGGTCCAGGCCTTCGAAGCCCAGCTCTCGGAGTTTTTCGGCGGGCGCACGGTACGCACCTTCAACTCCGGCACCTGCACCATGGAGATCGCCTTGCGCATTGCCGGCATCGGTGCCGGTGATGAAGTCATCACCACGCCGATTTCCTGGGTGGCCACCGCCAACGTCATCCTCGAAGTCGGGGCCACGCCGGTGTTCGCCGATATCGACCCGGTCACCCGCAATATCGACCTGGCCCAGGTCGAAGCCGCCATCACCCCGCGCACCAAGGCCATCATCCCGGTGTACCTGGCCGGGCTGCCGGTGGACATGAGCCGCCTCTACGCCCTGGCCAAGAAGCACGGCCTGCGGGTAGTGGAAGATGCCGCCCAGGCCCTGGGCTCCAGCTGGAACGGCCAGCGCATCGGTGCCGGTGGCGACTTCGTGTCCTTCAGCTTCCAGGCCAACAAGAACGTCACCTCGTCCGAGGGCGGCTGCCTGGTGCTCAACACGCCAGAAGAAGTGCGCCTGGCCGAGAAGTACCGCCTGCAGGGCGTGACCCGCAACGGCTTCGACGGCCTGGATGTGGATGTGCTCGGCGGCAAGTTCAACATGACCGACGTGGCAGCCGCCATCGGCCTGGGGCAGTTCGCCCATATCGAGGCGATCACCGCCCATCGCCGTGAGCTGGCCCGGCACTACTTCGAATGCTTTGGCAGCGATTTCGAGGCCCGCTATGGCGCCCAGCTACCGCCGGCGGACTTCACCAACAGCAACTGGCACCTGTTCCAGCTGGTACTGCCGGAGCGCAAGGATGGCAAGCCGGCCCGCGCCACCTTCATGGAGCAGATGCAGGAACGCGGGATTGGCATCGGCTATCACTACCCACCGATTCATTTGCTGAGCCTGTACCGCGAGCGCGGCTTCAAGGAGGGGATGTTCCCGGTGGCGGAACGGGTCGGTCGGCTGATCGTCTCGTTGCCGATGTTCACCGCCATGAGCAAGGCCGACGTGGAACGCGCGGTGGCGGCGGTGAAAGAGGTGTTGCAGGCTTAAGAGCCTTCGCCAGCAAGCCCGCCCTGCGCAAACGGGGCGGACGCGCCGGCGAGAACGGCTTACTCGCCGATGGCGGCCTTGTAGCCGGCGGCGTCCAGCAGCTTGTCCAGATCGCCCGGGTTGCTTGGCTTGAGCTTGAAGATCCAGGCACCGTACGGGTCGCTGTTGAGCAGCTCGGGGCTGGCGCTCAGCTCTTCGTTGACCGCAATCACTTCACCGGCCACCGGCGCATAGATGTCGGAAGCGGCTTTCACCGACTCCACCACACCGGCCTGGTCCCCAGCGCCGAACACGTTGCCGACTTCAGTCAGCTCGACGAAAACCACATCGCCCAGGGCTTCCTGAGCGTGGTCGCTAATACCTACGGTCACGCTGCCGTCGGCTTCCAGGCGGGCCCATTCGTGACTGTCGGCAAAACGCAGGTGGGCAGGGATATCGCTCATGTTCTGTGTCCTCAAGAAGAAGTGTCAGCGGCGCAATGCCTGCTGGAAATAGTTAGATCAGGGTTTTGCCGTGACGCACGAAGGTCGGTTTGACCACCCGGACCGGGTACCACTTGCCGCGGATTTCCACTTCGGCACGGTCGGTGGTGGCCATTGGCACCCGCGCCAGTGCGATCGATTTGCTCAGCGTAGGGGAGAAACTACCACTGGTGATCTCACCTTCGCCAACATCGGCGATGCGAACCACCTGATGCGCACGTAAAACCCCGCGTTCTTCGAGCACCAGGCCCACCAGTTTCTGCTTCACCCCGGCCGCCCGTTCGGCTTCCAGGGCACTGCGACCGATGAACTGGCGTGACGCCGGTTCCCAGGCAATGCTCCAGGCCATGTTCGCCGCCAGGGGCGAGACATCCTGATGGATGTCCTGGCCATAGAGGTTCATGCCGGCCTCCAGGCGCAGGGTGTCCCGGGCGCCCAGACCGATGGGCGAGATCCCCGCCCCCACCAGGTCGTTGAAGAAGGCCGGGGCCTGGTCGGCAGGGAGGACGATCTCCAGACCGTCCTCGCCGGTGTAGCCGGTCCGGGCAATGAACCAGTCGCCGTCAAAGCCGGCTTCGAATGGCTTGAGCTGCTGGATCAGGGTGCCGCGGGACTGGGTTACCAGCTCGGCAATCTTGTGCCGCGCCTGAGGGCCCTGGATCGCCAGCATCGCCAGCTCCGGGCGCTCGTGCAGCTGCACCTGGAAATCCCCCAGCTGCGCCTGCATCCAGGCCAGGTCCTGATCACGGGTGGCGGCATTGAGCGCCAGGCGATAAGCGTCTTCGAGGCGATAGACGATCATGTCGTCAACGATGCCGCCCCGTTCATTGAGCATGGTGCTGTACAAAGCCTGGCCGGGGTTGTGCAGGCGTTCGACATCATTGGCCAGCAACCGCTGGAGCCAGGCCTTGGCCTGGGTACCGCTGACATCGATCACGGTCATGTGGGATACATCGAACACACCGCAATCACGTCGCACCTGATGGTGCTCCTCGACCTGCGAGCCGTAATGCAAGGGCATATCCCAACCGCCAAAATCGACCATTTTCGCGCCGAGGGCGAGATGCAGGTCATACAGAGGCGTACGCTGTCCCATGGGTTTCTCCTTCCGGGCGTGGCGAGGGTGCGGACTGGCGCTGTTGGTGTGAAAGCCTTGAAATAGATGGCTTTCAGCCGATTTCAGCGTCCCGGCCAAACAACAGGCCGCACCGAATGCCGCGCATTGTAGCTGCAAGGTGCAAGGCTGGCACCTAACCGATTCGATGGGCCGAGCGGCGGATCAGGCCAATCACCGGCAGCAGGCCCACCAGCACCAGGGTCAGTGCCGGCAGCGAGGCCCGGGCCCACTCCCCTTCACTGGTCATCTCGAAGATCCGCACCGCCAGCGTGTCCCAGCCAAACGGGCGCATCAGCAAGGTGGCGGGCATTTCCTTGAGCACATCGACGAACACCAGCAAGGCGGCGCTCAAGGTCCCGGGCAGCAACAACGGCAGATACACTTTGAAAAACAGTCGCGGGCCAGCGACCCCCAGGCTGCGCGCCGCTTCGGGGAGCGACGGGCGGATCCGCTCCAGGCTGTTTTCCAGCGGCCCGTAGGCCACGGCGATAAAACGCACCAGATAGGCCAGCAGCAAGGCGGACAGGCTGCCCAGCAGCAGCGGCTTGCCGGCCCCGCCCAACCAGCCGGACAGGGGGATCACCAGCTCGCGATCCAGGTAACTGAAGGCCAGCATGATCGATACCGCCAGTACCGAGCCGGGCAAGGCGTAGCCCAGGTTGGCCAGGCTGACCCCGGCGCGGATGCCCCGGGTCGGCGCCAGGCGTCGGGCAAAGGCCAGGAGCAGAGCCACACTGACAGTGATCAGCGCCGCCATGCCGCCCAGGTACAGGGTGTGGATGATCAAGCCGGCATACCGCTCATCCAGGTCGAAGCGCCCGCGCTGCCAGAACCACGCCAGCAACTGCAGCAGCGGAATCACGAAGGCACAGGCGAATACCAGCAGGCACCAGCCCGTGGCCGCCAACGCCTTGAGCCCGCGCAAGTGGTACAGCGCCTTGCCCCGGGGCCGCTCGTTACCGGTACGGCTGGCGCCACGGGCGCGGCGCTCGCCGTACAGCACCAGCATCACCGCCAGCAGCAGCAGGCTGGCCAGCTGGGCGGCGCTGGAAAGGCTGAAGAAGCCGTACCAGGTCTTGTAGATAGCGGTGGTGAAGGTATCGAAGTTGAACACCGACACCGCACCGAAATCCGCCAGGGTTTCCATCAGCGCCAGGGCCACCCCGGCGCCGATGGCCGGCCGCGCCATGGGCAGCGCCACCCGCCAGAACGCCTGCCAGGGCGATTGCCCGAGGACCCGTGCGGCTTCCATCAACCCCTTGCCCTGGGCCAGGAAGGCGTTGCGCGCCAGCAGGTAGACATAGGGATAGAACACCAGCACCAGCACCAGGATCACCCCACCGGTGGAACGTACCCGCGGCAGTCGCAGGCCGCTGCCGAACCATTCCCGCAGCAGGCTTTGCACCGGCCCGGAAAAATCCAGCAGGCCGACAAAGACGAAAGCCAGCACATAGGCCGGGATCGCAAAGGGCAGCATCAAGGCCCAGTCCAGCCAGCGCCGTCCGGGAAACTCGCAGAGACTGGTGAGCCAGGCCAGGCTCACGCCCAGCAGCGTGACGCCAACGCCCACCCCAAGCACCAGGGTCAGGGTATTGCCCAACAGCCGCGGCATTTGCGTGTCCCACAGGTGGGACCAGATCTGCTGGTCGACGGCCTGCCAGGACAATAGCAGCACGCTCAGCGGCAAAAGGACCAGGGCCGCTACGGCAAAGACCAGGGGATACCAGCGACGTTGAGCGGGATGGGCCACAAAAAACTCTCGGGCAGGTGGAACAGACAAAAATACTTGCGCAAAACGCGTGGGGCGAGAGAGCCGCACCCGCTGGGCGCCATGGCCGCCCCAACGGCTGCAACCACGTTACGCCAGTTGAATCACGTATTCAGGGCTGGCCACCGCTGCGCGGTGGAACGGGAGCCAGCTCCCTCGCCACTAAAGCCCAGCTGCTAAAGAAAACGCCCCGCAAAAGCGGGGCGCAGTATAACGGCAGGCTCAGTTCCAACCAGCGCGGTCCATCAGGCGAATGGCTTCGGCCTGGCGCTTGCCGGCGATTTCAACCGGCAGGGTGTCGGCAACGAACTTGCCCCAGCTGGCCACTTCCGCGGAAGGCGCTACCGCCGGGTTGGCCGGGAACTCCTGGTTGACGTCGGCGAAGATCTTCTGCGCCTCAGGCGTGGTCATCCACTCCACCAGGGCCTTGGCCGCTTCCCGGTGCGGTGCGTGCTTGGTCAGGCCGATGCCCGACAGGTTGACGTGCACCCCGCGATCGCCCTGGTTCGGCCAGAACAGCTTCACCGCCAGGTTCGGTTTCTGCTTGTGCAGGCGGCCGTAGTAGTAGGTGTTGACGATGCCGACGTCGCATTGCCCGGCGTTGATCGCCTCAAGCACCGCGATGTCGTCGGAGAACACATCGGTAGACAGGTTGTTGACCCAGCCCTTGATGATCTCTTCGGTCTTCTCGGCACCGTGGGTCTCGATCAGCGTGGCGGTCAGCGACTGGTTGTAGACCTTCTTCGCCGTGCGCAGGCACAGGCGGCCTTCCCACTGCTTGTCCGCCAGGGCTTCATAGGTGGTCAGTTCTGAAGGTTTGACCCGGTCGGTGGAGTAGGCCAGGGTCCGCGCCCGCAGGCTCAGGCCGGTCCAGGCGTGGTTGGAGGAGCGGTATTGCAGGGGAATGTTGCTGTCGATGACCTTGGAGGTGAACGGCTGCAGGATGCCCATCTGCTCGGCCTGCCAGAGGTTGCCGGCATCCACGGTGAGCAGCAGGTCGGCGGTGGCGTTCTCGCCCTCGGCCTTGATCCGCTGCATCAGCGGCGCTTCCTTATCGGTGATGAACTTGATCTTCACCCCGGTCTTCTGGGTGTAGGCATCGAACACCGGCTTGATCAGCTCATCGATACGCGAGGAGTAGACCACGACTTCATCGGCGGCGTAGGCGGTGCCAGCGATGAGTGTGAGGGCCAGGGCGGTCAGTAGACGCTTCGGTGCCAACATGGGAGCGGTCTCTCGATTTCAAAGTGAGGCGAAATGATAAGGACTCCCATTTGCCATCTCAACCGAACCCGGCGCTGAGGAGTTACCAGATGTTGCGTAGGCTCGTCCTCGCGACGCTTGGCCAGCAAGCCGGCGCCTAGGCTCTGGCCAGTTCCGGCAAGTCGCCGCTCAGGCCCAGGGCCTGGCGCACGAACAGGGCCTTGGCCTCGGGCATCTGGTCGATCACCTTGAGGCCGGTGTTGCGCAGCCAGCGCATGGGCAACGGGTCGGCCTGGAACAGCCGCTCGAAGCCCTCCATGGCCGCCATCAGCGCCAGGTTGTGGGGCATGCGCCGGCGCTCGAAGCGGCTCAGCACCTTGACCTCGGCCAGGCGCTCGCCGCGGCTGGCCGCTTGCAGCAGCACTTCGGCCAGCACGGCGGCATCGAGGAAGCCCAGGTTGACCCCCTGCCCCGCCAACGGGTGGATGGTGTGGGCGGCGTCGCCGATCAGCGCCAGGCCTTCGGCCACATAGCGCTTGGCATGGCGTTGGCGCAACGGCACGCAGAGCCGCGGGTCGGCGCTGATCACCGAACCCAGGCGGCCTTCGAAGGCGCGCTCCAGTTCGGCGCAGAAGCTCTCGTCGTCCAGCGCCATCAGGCGCTCGGCCTCACTCGGGGTGGTCGACCAGACAATCGAACACCAATCATGCTGCCCGTCCCGTACCAGGGGCAGGAAGGCCAGCGGGCCGGTATCGGTGAAGCGCTGCCAGGCGGTCAATTGATGAGGCTGGCTGCTGCGCACGCTGGTGACGATGGCGTGATGCAGGTAATCCCACTCGCGAGTGGTACAACCGGTGAGCCGGCGCACGGCCGAGTTGGCGCCATCGGCAGCGATCACCAGCGGCGCACGCAATTGCCGGCCATCCGCCAGGGTCAGCAGCCAGTCGTCGCCGGAGCGGCGCATCTGCTCCAGACGGGCATTGGCCAGCAGGCCGATATCGCATTCATGCAGGCGTTCGAGCAAGGCGTCCTGAACCACCCGGTTCTCGACGATATGACCCAGCACCTCGGCATGCACGCTGGACGCCGAGAAGTGGATCTGCCCGGTGCCGCTGCCGTCCCAGACCTGCATGTCGCAGTAGGGGCTGCTACGGCGCCGGGCAATGCCGTCCCAGGCGCCCAGGCGCTCCAGGATGCGCTGGCTGGCCGCCGACAAGGCACTGACCCGAGGCTCGAACGGCGCCTGGTCATCAAAGGGTTTGACACTCAGGGAACCGCCATCGAGCAGCAGCACTTCCAGGCCGCTGCCCTGCAACGCCAACGCCAAGGCACTGCCGACCATTCCGGCTCCGACAATCAGCACATCTGCGCGCATTTCCATGCTTTAGGCCTGTCTCACTGGCGGCTTGAGCCGCACATAAAGGGTTTTATCGACCCGCGCCACCAGGGTGCCGGAGCCGTCATGAATCTCTACCTGCCACTGCGGCAGGTACTTCTCGCCCGTTGCGGTCTGCTGGCGAACATCGTCGAGCAGCGCCTGGTCGATACTGAGCCGGGCAAACACCGGCCCTCTGCCCGGGGCGATGAAATCGATGGTCGCGGCCTTGTCCCAGACGATGTAGTCGGGGCCCAGGTTCTCCATCAGCATCAGCATGAAGAACGGGTCCACCATGGAATACAGGCTGCCGCCGAACTGGGTGCCGACATAGTTGCGGTTGTACCAGCCCAGGCCCATGCAGACCTGGACGTCACGGAAATCTGCGCTGATGTGCCGAACCCGCACGCCAGCCCCGAGGTAGGGCGGGTACAGGTTCAACACCCAGCGCAACAGGCGGGCCTTGCCGAACCGCCGGGTCAGCCAGTCACGCATCCGGGCGAGTGCCCAGGCCCATGGCCTGGCGAGCGAACCAGCGTTTGGCCGGTGGCAGCAGGTCCAGGCCGAGCAGGCCCAGGTTGCGCCCCACGGACAGCAGCGGCAGTTTGCTGCCGAACAGCCGGGTGACCTGATCGGAGAAGCCCACGGTCAGGTTCTGGTCCAGGCGCTGACGTTCGCGGTAGGCCTGCAGCACGGCAAAATCCCCCGGCAGTGCTTCGCTGGCCAACAAGGCGTCCGCCAGGGCCTGGGCATCGCGCAGTGACAGGTTGAAGCCCTGGCCGGCGATCGGATGCAGGCTGTGGGCCGCATTGCCCAGCACCACCAAGTGGGGGCGCACCTGTTCCTCGGCTTCCACCAGGGACAGCGGGTAGAGGTGGCGGGCGCCGACTTGTTTCAGGGTTCCCAGGCGGTAGCCGAACACACCCTGCAATTCACTGAGGAAGCTGCGCTCGTCCAGGTCGGCCAGACGCTGTGCATCCATGCCCTGGCGGGTCCAGATCAGTGCACAGCGATTATCCGGCAGCGGCAGCAAGGCCATTGGGCCATCGTCGGTGAAGCGCTCGAAGGCCATGCCGTTGTGGGCTTCGCTGGGGGTGATGTTGGCAATCAGCGCACTCTGGTTATAGGGGCGGTTCTTGACCCCGATGCCCAGTTGTTCGCGCAGGCCGGAGCGGCCGCCGTCGGCCAGCACGGCGAGATCGCATTCCAAGGTGGTTTCGTCGTTCAGGGTCAGGCGATAGCCGCCTGCCAGGGGCTCCAGACGGGTGACTTCGGCCGGGCAGCGCCAGCTGATCACGTCCTTGTCCAGCCCTTGCCACAGGCATTGGCCGAGCCAGGCGTTTTCCACCACATAGCCCAGGGCCGGCACCCCTTCTTCCATGGCCGACAGGCGCGCGGTGGAGAACCGCCCACGGTCGGACACGTGAATCTGCTTGATCGGCTCGGCACGCCGGGAGATCGCCTGCCACAGCCCCAGGCGCTGGTAGATCTGCCGGGCGCCAAAGGACAGGGCCGAGGAGCGGGCGTCGTAGCTGGGCTGGAAACTGTCGCCCGGGGCGAAGGGCTCGATCAGCACGATCTTCCAGCCCCGGGCCTTGGCCCCGGCCTGCAGCGCCAGGGCCAGGCTCGCGCCTACCAGACCGCCACCGATGATGGCCAGATTGACCCG
Source organism: Pseudomonas sp. JV245A (assembly GCF_032424515.1). NCBI lineage: Bacteria > Pseudomonadati > Pseudomonadota > Gammaproteobacteria > Pseudomonadales > Pseudomonadaceae > Pseudomonas > Pseudomonas sp. JV245A. The sequence goes on along the minus strand of NZ_VYKE01000013.1, from coordinate 67,065 downwards.
GCTCATGACGCCTGGGTCCGCGCAGCGGCCATCAAGGCCTCGATCTCGGCCACGCTCTTGGGCACGCCACCTGTCAGAATTTCACAGCCCTGCTTGGTCACTACCACGTCGTCCTCGATGCGCACGCCGATGCCGCGCCACTTCTTCGCTACCTGCTGGTTGTCCGGGGATATGTAGATGCCCGGCTCCACGGTCAGCGCCATGCCGACCTCCAACACCCGCCACTCGCCGCCGACCCGGTACTCGCCGACGTCGTGTACATCCATGCCCAGCCAGTGTCCGGCACGGTGCATGTAGAACGTCTTGTAGGCCTCGCTGGCAATCAGCTGGTCCACATCGCCTTCCAGCAGGCCCAGTTGCACCAGGCCGGCGGTGATCACCTGGACCGTCGCCTCATGAGCCTGGTTCCAGTGCTTGTTCGGGGCGATCTGGGCAAACGCCGCTTCCTGGGAAGCCAGCACCAGTTCGTAGATCGCCTTCTGCTCCGGCGAAAACTTGCCGTTGACCGGCCAGGTGCGGGTGATATCGCTGGCATAGCAGTCGATCTCGCAACCGGCGTCGATCAGCACCAGGTCACCGTCCTTGAGCACGGCGTCATTCTGCTGGTAATGCAGGATGCAGCTGTTGCGGCCCGCCGCGACGATCGAGCCATAGGCCGGCATCTTCGCCCCGCCCTTGCGGAATTCGTAATCCAGCTCGGCTTCCAGGCTGAACTCATGCAACCCGGGACGGCTGGCCTGCATTGCGCGGATATGGGCCTGGGCGGAGATCCGTGCGGCCTCGCGCATCACCTTCACTTCTGCCGCCGATTTATACAGGCGCATGTCGTGCAGCAGATGATCCAGGGCAACGAATTCGTTCGGCGGCTGGGCGCCGAGGTGCGCTTTAGAGCGGATCACGTTGATCCAGTCCATCAGGTGACGATCGAATTCGGGGTTGCTGCCCATGGCCGAGTAAACCCGGTCGCGGCCTTCGATCAAGCCCGGCAGGATGTCGTCGATATCGGTGATGGGAAATGCGTCATCGGCACCGTAGTCGCGAATCGCGCCCTCCTGGCCGGCCCGCAAACCGTCCCAGAGTTCGCGCTCCGGGTTGCGCTCGCGACAGAACAGCACGTACTCGCCGTGCTCCCGGCCGGGGATCAGCACGATCACCGCCTGGGGCTCGGGAAACCCGCTGAGGTACTGGAAATCGCTGTCCTGGCGGTAGACGTGCTCCACATCGCGATTGCGAATGGCCACGGCCGCCGCCGGCAGGATCGCGATGCTGTTGGGCTCCATCTGCGCCATGAGCGCCTTGCGGCGACGGCTGTATTCCGCTTTCGGGATATGAATCATGGGCGGACGCAGTTCCCTGTCAGTCAGTGCAGAGAAGGCTTGGCAGCCGGCGCAACGGTCTTGTTGGTCTCGGTGAACAGCAGCAGAGGCGCAACCCGCAGGTACTCCATCACTTCCATGTAGTCGCTTTCACCGTCATCGGATTCCTCCAGCGCGTCCTGGACCTGAGCAATGGCTGCAAGGTCCTGCAACACTTCCGTGGCCTCGACGCTAAGGGCACTGCTGTCGCGGGAGTTGAGGCCGAAACCGGCGAGGAAGCCCTGGCACCACTGGCCCAGGGCAGCGGCACGCTCGGCCAGGGGGGCGTCGTCGCTGGGCAGCAGCAGGACCACGGTCATGTCATCGCTGGTGAGCTCGCCCTTGACCATCTCCTGCAGGCCGATCAAGGCGCTGCGCACGTTGTCTTGCGGCTCGCCTTCGAGCAGTTCGGCGGCGTCCACCAGCCAGCCGTCGACTTCGAAGCCGGCGCCGGCGCAGCTGCGACCCAGCAACAGGCCGTGCAGCTCGGCAGGAGAAACAGGATGACCGCTGCTGCTGAGCAGGGTGGCGAAGGCGTTGTACGGGGAATTCTGAATGGGCATGGGCAGCTAGGCGCCAAGCGGCGCAATGTCTAGAATGAAGGCCTTGTATCGTAGGGCGTGTCATCATTCATTGCCAGCGCCGCGTTGTGCTTTGCGCCCCGTTACAGTGGCCCGCAGGGCCTCGGGCGACAGACAGATTGCCGACCGGACAACGCCAGATGCGCCACGACTGCTCAGGCCATTGAGGCGCTGCCCAGCCAGTTGCCACTCATCAGACCAACTTCAGTGGGACACAATGGAAGACACCGACCTGCACGCACTGATGGCCAGACTCGAACTGCTTATTACCCGGGTCGAGCAACTAAAGAGTCAAAACGCACTCTTATTAGCTCAGGAAAAGACCTGGCGCGAGGAACGCGCGCACCTCATTGAAAAAAACGAAATCGCCCGGCGTAAGGTCGAATCGATGATTTCGCGCCTCAAGGCCCTGGAGCAAGACTCATGAGTTCAAGCAATAGCGTTACCGTGCAGATCCTCGACAAAGAGTATTCGATCATCTGCCCCCAGGAAGAGCGCAGCAATCTGGTGAGCGCCGCCCGTTACCTGGACGGCAAGATGCGCGAGATCCGCAGCAGCGGCAAAGTCATCGGCGCCGATCGCATCGCGGTCATGGCCGCCCTGAACATCACCCACGACCTGCTGCACCGCCAGGAGCGTCCGGATGTGCAGGCCAGCGCCACCACCCGGGAACAGGTGAGGGATCTGCTGGAGCGTGTTGACCTGGTTCTGGCCACCGATTCGGACACAAGCAAAGCTGATTCCTGACAGCGGTTGCGGTATACTCCCGCCGCTCCCTGGGGTGCTTGCCAGTTGGCGATGTCCCTGAGCCGATTCGCACTACCCTGGAAGTTGCACGTTGGGCTGGTGTGCATGTCCGCTAGACGGAAAGCCTTAAAGCCTGCTGCATCTTCCGCCTTGAACTTTCGGGTTCAAGGGCTAAGTCGACAGCGGTTCGCCTGGGGAGCCTGAATTGTCAGCCAATGCCAGTTATCCATGCTGGCATTGGTTTTTCCGGGTAGGCTGTTCTGCCAAATCCGACCTTCTCATAGCCTCTTTCATGACCGAACCTGCGCCGCTTTCCCGCCCGCAACTTCGCCGCATGCTGCGCAAGGCCCGTCGCGCCCTGAGCCCTGCCGAGCAACGCCAGGCAGCCCTTGGCCTGTACCGCCAACTGGCCCAGGACCCGGTGTTTCGTCGGGCACGGCACCTGTCCCTGTATCTGCCCACCGACGGTGAAATCGACCCGCGCCTGCTGCTGCGTGCCGCCCAGCGCCGGGGCAAGGCCACCTACCTGCCGGTGCTCAGCGCCTGGCCCCGGACCAAGATGGTTTTCCAGCGCGTCCTCCCGGGAGAAACGCTGCGGCCCAATCGTTTTCGCATTCTCGAGCCCCGGGCCAATTGCGCGCGGCAACGCAAGGTCTGGGCCCTGGACCTGGTGCTGCTGCCCCTGGTTGGCTTTGATGAAGAAGGTGGACGCCTGGGGATGGGTGGCGGCTTTTATGACCGCAGCCTGGCCTACCTTGCGCGGCGCCAGAACTGGCGCAAGCCGAAGCTGCTGGGGCTGGCCCATGAATGTCAGAAAGTCGGAAAGCTGGACCAGGCCAGTTGGGATGTACCCTTGCACGGTACGGTGACGGATCGGAGGTGGTACTTCGCTCGATAGGTGCCGCGGTCGATCAGCGGCACCCGAGCGGGTTCAGCGCTTGAAAGGCTGCGGCTGCTGTTGTGCGATTTCGATGGGAGCATCGGTCTTGCTGGCCCATAAGCTCTGCGCATAACCGGTGGTCACAACGCCCAAACCGAACAAAATAACCAAAATCCATAGTAAATCCGGTTGGCGTTTCATCGATTGCCCCCCCTCAGGCAAATCACACACGCTCCAAGCATGGTTTCCATAACAGGCCATGCAGCAGCGTCAAGCTTAAAATCCCGGCATTCTGCGATAACGTGAACCGACACGCAAATGCTGACGTCAACCGACCGTCGGTTTGTCATAAAATTGCCCGACAACCTGCCCAATCACCCTTTGGAGGGTAAGAAAGATGGCCTATTGGCTGATGAAATCCGAGCCCGACGAACTCTCGATCCAGGGTTTGCAGCAACTCGGCCAAGCCCGTTGGGACGGGGTGCGCAATTACCAGGCGCGCAACTTCCTGCGCGCCATGGCGGTAGGCGACGAGTTCTTCTTCTACCACTCCAGCTGCCCGGAACCGGGTATCGCCGGCATCGGCCGGATCATCAAGGCCGCCTACCCGGACCCCACCGCCCTGGAGCCGGACAGCGTCTACTTCGACCCCAAATCCAGTGCCGAAAAGAATGCCTGGAGCGCCATCGACGTGGCCCATGTGGAAACCTTCACCAAGGTGCTGCGCCTGGATTACCTCAAGCAGCAGGCAGCTCTCGCCGAAATGCCTCTGGTGCACAAAGGCAGCCGCCTGTCGGTCATGCCGGTCACCGCCGAACAATGGGCTGCCGTACTCGCCCTGCGCTGACCACCCAGCCCCCCTGGCGCCGGGAGTCGGATCTGTCCACGGCGCCAGCCCGAACGTTTTTTTGCCCCGATCATCATGCAGCCTGCAAACAATAGGTTTAGGCTTGGCCCTTTCATTTGACGGGCATCAAGCCGTAGAAAGCCTTGAGCCGTCAGACTTGGACGCTATTGCCGCAGGACGCAGAACACATGTCGACGAACCACCGTTCCTCCCGCCTTTTTGCTGTTTCCCTGTTGATTCTGTTACTCGCCGCCGGTGCTTTCGGCTACTGGAAATCCCTCCAGGATCGCCTGCCCGAAGGCCTGAGCATGGGCAACGGCCGGCTCGAAGCCACCGAAGTGCAGATCGCCAGCAAGATCCCCGGGCGCCTGGCGGAAGTGCGGGTCAACGAAGGCGACAAGGTGCTTCAAGGCCAGTTGCTGGCACGCATGGACACCCGCACCCTGGAAGCCCAGCGCAATCAGGCCGAGGCCGAAGTGCTGCGCGCCCGAGAGAACCTGTCCGCGGCCGAAGCCAATGTGCAGTTGCGCCAGAGCGAACTGCTGCTGGCCAATCAGGAACTCAGGCGCTCTCAGGAGCTGTTCAAGCGCGGCTTCGCCAGCCAGCAGATCATCGACCAGCAGCAGGCCCGCCTGAACACCGGCAACGCAGCAGTCCTGGCGGCCCAGGCCCAGGTCGCAGCGGTGAAGGCCGCCATCGGCGCCGCCCAGGCCCAGGTTGCCCAGCTCACCAGCGAAATCGACGACAGCAGCCTGCGGGCGCCCATCGACGGCATCATCCAGCTGCGCCTGGCCGAACCCGGCGAAGTGCTGGGCGCCGGCGGCCGTGTGCTGCTGCTGATCGACCCCAATGACCAGTACATGAACCTCTACCTGCCGGCTTCGGTCACCGGCCGCCTGACCGTTGGCGACGAGTCGCGGATCCTCCTCGACGCCCTGCCCAACCAGCCCCTGCCGGCGAAGATCAGCTTCGTCGCGGCCAAGTCCCAATTCACCCCCAAAGAGGTGGAAACCCGGGACGAGCGCCAGAAGCTGGTGTTCCGGGTCAAGGTGCGCCTGACTCAACCCGCCGCCGTGCCCCAGGCCAAACCGGGCATGCCCGGCGCCGGTTATGTGCGCACCGCTCCCGTGGACTGGCCGGCCAACCTGCAATGAGCGCCCTGGCGCTGCAAGCGAACGGCATCAGCCATCGCTACGGTTCACAGCAGGCCCTGAGCGACATCAGTTTCAACCTGCCAGCGGGCACCCGCTGCGGCTTGATCGGCCCGGACGGTGCCGGCAAGTCGAGCCTTCTGGGGCTGATCGCCGGGGTCAAGAAACTTCAGCAGGGCGAACTCGACGTACTCGGCGGGCCGATCTCGCAACGGCGCCACCGCAGCAGCCTCTATCCGCGCATCGCCTTCATGCCCCAGGGCCTGGGGGGCAACCTGTATCCCGAGCTGTCCATCAGCGAGAACATCCGCTTCTTCGCCACCCTGTTCGGCCTGCCCAAGGATGAATGCGAACAGCGCATGCACAGCCTGTTGCTGGCCACCGACCTGCTGCGCTTCGCCGAACGCCCGGCGGGCAAGCTGTCCGGCGGGATGAAGCAGAAGCTTGGCCTGTGCTGTGCGCTGATCCACGAACCGGACCTGCTGATCCTCGACGAGCCCACCACCGGGGTCGACCCCCTGTCGCGCCGGCGTTTCTGGGAATTGGTCGAAGACGTACGCCGGCAACGCCCGCAACTGACCCTGCTGGTGGCAACCGCCTACATGGAGGAGGCCGAACAGTTCGAACACTGCCTGATGCTCGACCAGGGCAAGTTGATCGCCCAGGGCCTGAGCCAGGAGCTGGCGCAGATCACCGCCAGCGGCAAGCTGGACGACGCCTTCACCCATTTCCAGGGCGACAGCGGTCATGACAACCAGCCCCTGGTGATTCCGCCGCGTTCCGGCGACAACCAGGACATCGCCATCGAGGCCCATGAGCTGACCCTGCGCTTCGGCGACTTCACCGCGGTCAACAAGGTCAGCTTCGCCATCGGCCGCGGGGAGATCTTCGGTTTCCTCGGTTCCAACGGCTGCGGCAAGACCACCACCATGAAGGTCCTCACCGGGCTGATGCCCGCCAGCGAGGGCAGCGCCAAGCTGTTGGGCAACCCGGTGGACGCCAAGGACCTGGCCACCCGCAAGCGGGTCGGTTTCATGTCCCAGAGCTTTTCCCTGTATGGCGAGCTCAGCGTGCGCCAGAACCTGGAACTGCACGCCCGCCTGTTCGACCTGCCGAAAGCCGAAAGCGGCCCGCGCATCGAGGAACTGATCCAGCGCTTCGACCTCGGGGCGATTGCCGAGCAGCAGTCCGGCGCCTTGCCTCTGGGCCTGCGCCAGCGCCTGTCGCTGGCAGTGGCAGTGCTGCACCGCCCGGAAGTGCTGATCCTCGACGAGCCCACTTCCGGGGTCGACCCGGCGGCCCGAGACGACTTCTGGCGCCTGCTGATCGAGCTGTCCCGGGAACAGGGAGTGACCATCTTCCTGTCCACCCACTTCATGAACGAGGCCCAGCGCTGCGACCGCATTTCGCTGATGCACGCCGGCAAGGTGCTGGCCTGCGACACCCCGGCGGCGCTGCAGCAACAGTTTGCCGGCGACACCCTGGAGGCCGCCTTCGTCCGCTGCCTGGAAGAGGCCCAGGGCACGCCGGACACACCTGCGCCATCACCGGAGGCGGCTACCCCCACCGCTGCCGGCACCCTCGCCGCCCCGCGTTCGGGCCTGAGCCTGGCGCGCCTGCTGGCGGTGGCCAGCCGCGAGGGCAAGGAACTGCTGCGGGACAAAGTGCGCCTGGGCTTCGCCCTGCTGGGGGCGATCTTCATGATGGTGATCTTCGGCTATGGCATTTCCCTGGACGTGGAGAAACTGGCCTTCGCCGTCTACGACCAGGATCAGACGCCACAGAGCCGTGCCTACCTGGAAGCCTTCCGCAGCTCACGCTACTTCGAGGAGAAACCGACCATCCGCAGCTCCGCCGAACTGCATCGGCGCCTGCAACGCTCGGAGATCAAGCTGGCCCTGGAGATTCCTCCCGGCTTTGGCCGTGACCTCTATGCCGGACGCCAGCCCGCGGTGGCGGCCTGGCTGGATGGCGGCATGCCGTTTCGTGCGGAAACCAGCCGCAACTATGTCGAGGCCGTGCACCAGGCCAACCTCGAGCTGCTGGCGGAACAAAGCAGCCCGGCCCTCAGCACCAGGCCGGCGGCCAAGCTGGAAACGCGCTTTCGCTACAACCAGGACGTGGTCAGCGTGAATGCCATCGGCCCCGGGGTCATGGCGCTGATCCTGGCGTTCATTCCGGCGATGCTCACGGCCCTGGGCATCGTCCGCGAAAAGGAGCTGGGCTCGATCACCAACTTCTACGCCACGCCCCTGACCCGCCTGGAGTTCCTCCTTGGCAAACAGGCGCCCTACCTGGCCGTCAGCCTGATCAACCTGGCCCTGCTGGTGGCCATGAACCGCTGGCTGTTCGGCGTGCCCTTCAAGGGCAGCGGCCTGACCCTGGCCCTGGGCGGCGTGCTCTATGTGCTGGCCACCACCAGCATGGGGCTGCTGATCTCGGCGTTCACCCGCACTCAGATCGCAGCGATTCTGGGCACCATGATCATCACCAGCCTGCCCACCATCCAGTTTTCCGGGCTGATCGTGCCGCGCTCGTCCCTGGAAGGCTCGGCGGCGGTCATGGGCCAGCTGTTTCCCGCCGGTTACTTCCTCGACATCGCCGTCGGCACCTTCACCAAGGCCCTGGACCTGCGCGAACTCTGGCCCCAGTGCCTGGCGCTGGTGGGCTTTTTCCTTGGTTTCACCGGGCTCAGCCTGGTCATGCTGAAAAAGCAGGAGGTCTGATGAATCGTCTCGCCCATATCCTGCGCCTGGGCTTGAAGGAGCTCACCAGCCTGCGCCACGACAGCGTGCTGCTGCTGTTCTTGATGTATGCCTTCACCGTGGCCATCTACCTGCCCGCCGCCGGCTCGGTGATCGGCGTGCACAACGCCAGCGTGGCCCTGGTGGACGAAGATCACAGCGCCCTCTCCCGGCAACTGGCCGAAGCGCTGCAACCCCCCGAGTTCCAGGTCCCGGTGCCGCTGCCCTATGACCAGCTGGACTCGGTGATGGACAGCGGCCAGTACACCTTTGTGATCAATGTTCCGGCCAACTTCCAGAGCGACTTGCTGGCCGGGCGCCAGCCTGCGGTACAGGTCAACGTCGATGCCACCGCCATGAGCCAGGCCTTCATGGGCGCCGGCTACATCGGCCGGATCTTCCAGCGCGAGCTGCTCACCTACGCCAACCAGGCGGACGCCACCAGCAAGGCCCCGGCACTGCTGACCACCCGCGCCCTGTTCAATACCAACCTGGAGGGCGGCTGGTTCCTGGCGGTGATCCAGATCGTCAACAACATCACCATCCTGGCCATCGTGCTCACCGGCACCGCGCTGCTGCGCGAACGCGAGCACGGCACTCTCGATCACCTGCTGGTACTGCCGCTGACAGCGCTGGAGATCATGCTGGCCAAGGTCTGGAGCAACATGCTGGTAGTGGTGCTGTGCACCTGGGTATCGCTGGAGGTGATAGTCAAGGGTGTGCTGGGGGTGCCGCTGGCGGGGTCCATGGCGCTGTTCCTGATGGTTACTGCGCTCTATCTGTTCGCCAGTACCGCCCTGGGGATCTTCCTCGCCACCCTGGCCCGCTCGACCCCGCAGTTCGGCCTGCTGGCGATTCCGGTGATCATCCCGATGCTGCTGCTGTCCGGCGGCAGTACGCCGCTGGACAGCATGCCGCAGTGGCTGCAGTGGGTGATGCAGGGTTCGCCGTCGACGCACTTCGTCAGCCTCAGCGCGGCGATCCTGTTCCGCGATGCGGGAGTCAGTGTGGTCTGGCCCGACCTGCTGGCCCTGGCGACCATCGGCCTGGTGTTCTTCGCCATCGCCCTGGCGCGCTTTCGCAAGAGCCTGGCTTCATGACCCACACCACGTAGGAGCCGGTTTGCCGGCGAAGGGCCGCAGGGACGCCTTCGCTGGCAAGCCAGCTCCTACGCCTGTAGCGGGGGCAGGCTTACTGAATGATCAGGTTGTTGAACAGCAGGTCTTCCACCACCGGCTTGCCGGTTTCGTCGTTCATGACTTGCTGCACCTGCTTGAGGGCCTCCTGGCGCAGCTTTTCCTTGGCTTCGACGTTATTCATGGTGTCGCTGGTCTGCTGGGCGAACAGCGCCACCAACTGGTTGCGTATCAGCGGCTCGTTGGCCTTGACCGCCTGGGCCGAGGCGTCGCCGGTTACCCGCAGGGCCACGTCGGCCTTGTAGACCTTGAGTTTAGGGCCGCCGTCCAGGCCGTAGTTGCCCACGAAGGGTGGGTTCAGGCTGATGTAGCTGACTTTCGGTGCTTCACCTTCTTTGGCCTCTTCGGCCATCGCTGCCATGGGCAGGGAGAGGGCCAGCAGCAACATGATCCACGCTTTCACAATTCGCTCCTTAATCCGGTTTGCGGCCTAGCATAAAGGCCCGCCCGCCTGAGCCCAAGCACAAGCTTATGGCTGGTCATCAGGACCGGGCATGCTCGTTGACCGCCTGATTCACACTCCTACACTTATCGGCCACCACTCCCAAAGGAATAGCCCTGATGAAAGCCGTGCTGTGCAAAGCCTTCGGCCCTGCCGAAACGCTGGTGCTGGAAGAGGTCGCAAGCCCCGTGCCGAAGAAGAACGAGATCCTGCTGCAGGTGCATGCCGCAGGCGTCAACTTCCCGGACACCCTGATCATCGAGGGCAAGTACCAGTTCAAGCCGCCATTCCCCTTCTCCCCGGGGGGCGAAGCGGCCGGCGTAGTCAGCGCAGTGGGTGAGAAGGTCGGCCACCTCAAGGCCGGTGACCGGGTCATGGCCCTGACCGGCTGGGGCAGCTTCGCCGAGCAGGTGGCCGTCCCCGGTTACAACGTGCTGCCGATTCCCGCCGCCATGGACTTCAATACAGCCGCCGCCTTCAGCATGACCTACGGCACCTCGATGCACGCCCTCAAGCAGCGCGGCAACCTGCAGCCCGGTGAAACCTTGCTGGTGCTTGGTGCCTCGGGCGGGGTCGGGCTGGCCGCCGTGGAAATCGGCAAGGCCATGGGCGCCCGGGTGATTGCCGCTGCCAGCAGCGCGGAAAAGCTCGCCGTGGCCAAGGCTGCCGGTGCCGATGAGCTGATCAACTACAGCGAAAGCAGCCTGAAGGACGAGATCAAGCGCCTGACCGGCGGCAATGGCGCGGACGTGATCTACGACCCGGTGGGCGGCGACCTGTTCGACCAGGCCATCCGCTCCATCGCCTGGAACGGCCGGCTGCTGGTGGTGGGGTTCGCCAGCGGGCGCATCCCCGAGCTACCGGTGAACCTGGCCCTGCTCAAGGGTGCAGCGGTGGTGGGTGTGTTCTGGGGCTCCTTCGCCCAGCGCCAGCCCCAGGACAACGCGGCGAACTTCCAGCAACTGTTCGGCTGGTTCGCCGAGGGCAAGCTCAAGCCGCTGGTCTCCCAGGTCTATCCGCTGACGGAGGCTGCGCGAGCCATCGATGATCTCGGCCAGCGCAGAGCGGTGGGCAAGGTCGTGGTGCAGGTGCGCTAAGACCGGCTACAGGGCCTCAATGGGCGTCCGCCCCCTTGCAGCGCTTGAGCCGCGCCTCCAGGTTGCGATCCGGCATGGCGTGGCTGCGCAGGGCCTGGACCGTCTGTTCGACATAATCGCGGGTGGTGCCATACCGCCCGCAAGCGCTTTCGAACACCTGGTTCAGGACATCGTCCGGCAGATTGCCGGCATAGCTGGGCAGGTGTCGCTCCAGCACAAAGCCCAGGGCCTGAACCTGGCTGCCATCCTCAAGGCGGCAGTTGAGCCAGTGCGGGCGATAGGAGGGATAAGGCATTTCACGCTGCCACAGGGCGTACAGCGAGGCGTCCAGTTGCTCTTCCGGCAGCCGATAGGCGAAGCCGCTGCAGGAGCCGCCACGATCCAGGCCGAACACCAGCCCCGGCAGCTCCGGCGTGCCGCGATGCTCGTGGGACCACAGGTACAGGCCGCGATGATAACCATGCACTCTGCCCCGCTTGCGTTCGACCGCCGAGCATTCCGGCCGCCAGATCAGTGAACCGTAGGCGAACAGCCACACCGGCCCACCCTTGTGCCGGGCCATGGTGGATTGCATGGAACTGCGAAGTTGGTCGTGCGTCAGCTGCGGGCCCAGATCGAGCCGCGGAGGGTAAGCCAGATTCAGATAACTGGATTCAAGGGCTGTCATGGCGAATAGCGTTCGGCTCCCCGCGTAAAAGAAGTTACTTAATAGAACGCTTGGCAGTAACTGCAAGACACATGAGTTTCAAGGCAAGTTAAGTGCCACTAAGCAGTGGCACTTAAGTTGGAGGCTTATATATAACCTACCGGCATTTATTTAATTAGATAAATACCGTTAGGCTATATACAGAGTTATAACGCGCCGCGCAGGCCCGATGCAGTCAGGGCCGCGGGGCGTAGGCAAACACGTCGGCGCGCATTTGATGGGCATCCATCCCGGCACTCACCAGCGCATCCAGGGTGGCGTAGATCATCGCCGGCGAGCCGCTGGCGTAAACGTGTACCGCCGACAGGTCGGTAATGTCCTCGCACACCGCTTCATGCAGCATGCCGCAGCGCCCCTCCCAGCCACACAGGTCGCTGACCACCTTGTGCAGGTAGAGGTTGGGCAGTTGCTGCCACTCGTCCCAGTGTTCCAGCTGGTAGAAATCTTCCGGCCGGCGCACGCCCCAATACAGGTGCACCGGATGCTTGAAGCCGGCGGCCCGACAATGCTCGATCAGGCTGTGCATCTGCGCCATGCCGGTACCGGCGGCGATCAGCACCAGCGGCCCATCCGGCAACTCGGCCAGGTGGGTGTCGCCAAAAGGCAACTGCACCCGAGCCATGCGGTTGCGCTGCAGTTGCTCCATCAGGCTTTGCGCACTGTTCTCGCGCACCAGCACATGCAGTTCCAGATCTCGCCCGCTGTGAGGCGCCGATGCCAGGGAAAAGGCCGACTTCTCACCGTTGTCCCGCTCCAGCATCAGGTACTGCCCTGCGTGATAGCGCGGCGGCTTGCCGGCCGGTGCCCGCAGCCTGACCCGCCAGACATCGCCGCCGACCTCCAGGCATTCAGTAAGCTGACACGACAGGCTGCGCACCGGCAATTCTCCCAGCGCAAGGACGCCATCCCACAGCACGATGCAGTCTTCCAGCGGCTCTGCAATGCAAGTGTAGAACTCGCCGTGATCACGCACGTCGCCAGCTTGCTGCACGCTGCCCTCCACCAGCAGCGCCGCACAGACATGACAGTTGCCATTGCGGCAGCTCTGCGGGCATTCATAGCCCAGGCGCCGCGCCGCATCGAGAATCCGCTCGCCGGGCAGCGTCTCAAGCACGGCTCCGGAGGGCTGCAAGGTTACACGCATCAATCTATTCCTAACTGATTCCAGATGGCATCGATCCGGCGGGTGACCGCCTCATCCTTGACGATGACCCGGCCCCACTCTCGGGTGGTTTCTCCAGGCCACTTGTGAGTCGCATCGAGCCCCATCTTCGAACCCAGGCCAGACACCGGCGAGGCGAAGTCGAGGTAGTCGATCGGGGTATTGTCGATCATCACTGTGTCGCGCTTGGGGTCCATGCGCGTGGTGATGGCCCAGATCACATCGTTCCAGTCCCGGGCGTTGATATCGTCGTCGGTGACGATAACGAACTTGGTGTACATGAACTGTCGCAAAAACGACCAGACACCCAGCATGACCCGCTTGGCGTGGCCCGGGTACTGCTTCTTCATGGTCACCACCGCCATGCGGTAGGAACAGCCTTCGGGGGGCAGGTAGAAGTCGGTGATTTCCGGAAACTGCTTCTGCAGGATCGGCACGAAGACCTCGTTCAGCGCGACGCCGAGGATCGCCGGCTCATCGGGCGGCCGGCCGGTGTAGGTGCTGTGGTAGATCGGCTTGATGCGGTGGGTGATGCGCTCCACGGTGAACACCGGGAAGCTGTCGACCTCGTTGTAGTAGCCGGTGTGGTCGCCGTACGGGCCTTCATCGGCCATCTCGCCGGGATGGATCACCCCTTCAAGGATGATTTCAGCCGTGGCCGGAACCTGCAGGTCGTTACCGCGGCACTTCACCAGCTCAGTGCGGTTGCCCCGCAGCAGGCCGGCAAAGGCGTATTCGGAAAGGCTGTCCGGCACCGGGGTCACGGCGCCGAGAATGGTCGCCGGGTCCGCGCCCAGCGCCACCGACACCGGGAACGGCTGGCCCGGGTGCTTCTCGCACCACTCGCGGTAATCCAGCGCGCCGCCGCGGTGGCTCAGCCAGCGCATGATCACCTTGTTGCGGCCGATCACCTGCTGACGATAGATACCCAGGTTCTGCCGGTCCTTGTTCGGGCCCTTGGTCACGGTCAGGCCCCAAGTGATCAGCGGGCCGACATCGCCCGGCCAGCAGGTCTGCACCGGCAGCATGCCAAGGTCGACGTCGTCGCCTTCGATCACCACTTCCTGGCACACCGCATCCTTGACCACCTTGGGCGCCATGGAAATGATCTTGCGGAAGATCGGCAGCTTGGACCAGGCGTCCTTGAGCCCCTTGGGCGGCTCCGGCTCCTTGAGGAACGCCAGCAGCTTGCCGATCTCGCGCAGTTCGCTGACCGCTTCGGCGCCCATGCCCAGGGCCACGCGCTCGGGGGTGCCGAACAGGTTGCCGAGCACGGGGATGTCATAACCGGTGGGTTTTTCAAACAGCAGGGCCGGGCCTTTGGCACGCAAGGTGCGATCGCAGACCTCGGTCATTTCCAGCACTGGGGACACCGGAACCTGGATGCGCTTGAGTTCCGAGCGCTGTTCCAGGCCGCTGATAAAGTCGCGCAAGTCGCGATACTGCATGCGTGAGCCTCGTTTTCGCCGTGGCATTCGGGGCAGGCAGTTTAGCGCCGAACCCACAGGTTCAGAATAGAGAATGTCAGATAGCAAAAAGCCGGGTTTCCCCGGCTCTTGCTGGCCTGATCGATTTACTTGCGTTTCATCGACAGGAAGAACTCATCGTTGGTCTTGGTCTGTTTCAACTTGTCGACCAGGAATTCGATGGCAGCGACTTCATCCATGGGATGCAGCAGCTTGCGCAGGATCCACATGCGCTGCAGCTCGTCGTCGGCGGTCAGCAACTCTTCGCGGCGAGTGCCGGAACGGTTGATGTTGATGGCCGGGAAGACGCGCTTTTCAGCGATCTTGCGGTCCAGGGGCAGTTCCATGTTGCCGGTACCCTTGAACTCTTCGTAGATCACTTCATCCATCTTCGAGCCGGTTTCAACCAGCGCGGTGGCGATGATGGTCAGCGAGCCGCCTTCCTCGATGTTCCGCGCGGCGCCGAAGAAACGCTTCGGTTTCTCCAGGGCGTGGGCATCGACACCACCGGTCAGGACCTTGCCGGAGCTCGGGATCACGGTGTTGTAGGCACGGGCCAGACGGGTGATGGAGTCCAGCAGGATCACTACGTCCTTCTTGTGTTCGACCAGGCGCTTGGCCTTCTCGATCACCATCTCGGCCACTTGCACGTGGCGGGTTGGCGGCTCGTCGAAGGTGGAGGCGACCACTTCGCCGCGCACAGTGCGCTGCATTTCGGTCACTTCTTCCGGACGCTCGTCGATCAGCAGCACGATCAGATGAACTTCAGGGTTGTTGCGCGTGATGTTCGACGCGATGTTCTGCAGCATGATGGTCTTGCCCGCCTTTGGCGGAGCAACGATCAGACCACGCTGGCCTTTACCGATCGGGGCGCACAGATCGATCACACGACCGGTCAGGTCTTCGGTGGAACCGTTGCCGGCTTCCATCTTCATGCGCACGGTCGGGAACAGCGGCGTCAGGTTTTCGAACAGAATCTTGTTCTTGGCGTTCTCTGGGCGGTCGTAGTTGATGGTATCGACCTTGAGCAGCGCGAAGTAACGCTCGCCTTCCTTGGGAGGGCGGATCTTGCCAACGATGGTGTCACCGGTGCGCAAGTTGAAGCGACGGATCTGGCTTGGCGAGACGTAGATATCGTCCGGGCCAGCGAGATAGGAGGCGTCAGCAGAGCGAAGGAAGCCGAAGCCGTCCTGGAGGATCTCCAGCACGCCATCACCGGAGATTTCCTCACCGCTTTTCGCGTGCTTTTTCAGCAGGGAGAAAATCACGTCCTGCTTGCGCGAACGGGCCATATTTTCTATGCCCATCTGTTCGGCCAATTCGAGCAGTTCGGTAATCGGCTTTTGCTTGAGTTCAGTCAGATTCATATAGGAATGACGTAATCATTTATAGAGGGGGGAAATTAAGCTTTTGGCTTAATGAGGCCGCGCCGCAGAGAAGGCGACAGGATCGCGTACTAATTCGAAAAGGAGAGCGTCGGCGACGGCTTGCAGGGGGCAATGGAGAAACCAGTGCGGGGCCGAATGTAACACCTGAGTTTCGGAGCGTCTAGCCCTCAATTACGAAAAAGCCCCGCATTTTGCGGGGCTTTTCCAGGGCACTGAAAATCGACGCTTAGATGTTGGCGTCGAGGAAGGCAGCCAGTTGCGACTTCGACAGTGCGCCAACCTTGGTAGCTTCGACGTTGCCGTTCTTGAACAGCATCAGGGTCGGGATACCACGCACGCCATGCTTGGCCGGGGTTTCCTGGTTCTCGTCGATGTTCAGCTTGGCAACGGTCAGCTTGCCCTTGTAGGTTTCAGCAATTTCGTCCAGAACCGGAGCGATCATTTTGCATGGGCCACACCACTCGGCCCAGTAGTCGACCAGTACAGCGCCTTCGGCTTTGAGTACGTCGGCCTCGAAGCTGGCGTCGCTGACGTGTTTGATAAGATCGCTGCTCATGGAATTCTCCAGGTTGTAAGCAAAAAAACGTGGCCCATCATATCTGCCCTTCCCGCGTTCAGGAAGCCGGAGATGATTGACTCTAACTATGGTGCCCCACGAGTTTGGGTATAGCTCAGCTGGGGACGTTACGCGGGTTGCACAGGCCATTCGGCAACCCCGGCCGGCACCGCGCACCTGTTGCAGCAGGGTCTTTGCCTGGCTGCCAAGGAGCGGCTCGCCCGATTGAACGGGATCTTTCCTGGCCAGGGAACCGCCGGCCCACCGCCCCGGCGCAGGCTTTTATGCGTTGAATCAACGCATTGGACACTGCGCGTTGGCGCGAGCCGTTGATCGTGGCAGGATGGCGAGGTTATCGACCGAGACCCCCAACCATGCCCCAATCCCAAGCCAAGAATCTGTCCCTGATCGCCGCGATCGATCTGGGCTCCAACAGCTTTCACATGGTCGTGGCCAAGGCCCGGAACGGTGAAATCCGCATTCTCGAGCGGCTCGGAGAAAAGGTTCAACTGGCCGCCGGCATCGACGAAGAACGCCAGCTCAACGAAGAATCCATGCAGCGCGGTCTCGACTGCCTCAAGCGCTTCGCCCAACTGATCAACGGCATGCCCCAGGGCACGGTGCGCATCGTCGGCACCAACGCCCTGCGCGAAGCCCGCAACCGCGGCGAGTTCATTCGCCGTGCCGAGGAAATCCTCGGCCACCCGGTGGAAGTCATCTCCGGCCGTGAAGAAGCCCGCCTGATCTACCTCGGGGTGTCCCACACCCTCGCCGACACCCCGGGCAAGCGCCTGGTGGCCGACATCGGCGGCGGCAGTACCGAATTCATCATCGGCCAGCGCTTCGAACCCCTGCTGCGCGAGAGCCTGCAGATGGGCTGCGTAAGCTTCACCCAGCGCTATTTCCGCGATGGCAAGATCACCCCTGCCCGCTATGCCCAGGCCTACACCGCCGCACGCCTGGAGATCATGAGCATCGAACATGCCCTGCATCGCCTGACCTGGGACGAAGCCATCGGCTCGTCCGGAACCATTCGTGCCATTGGCCTGGCCCTCAAGGCCGGCGGCCAGGGTAGCGGCGAGGTCAACGCCGAAGGGCTGGCCTGGCTCAAGCGCAAGCTGTTCAAGCTCGGCGACGCCGAGAAGATCGACTTCGAAGGCATCAAGCCCGACCGCCGGGCGATCTTCCCCGCCGGCCTGGCAATTCTCGAAGCGATCTTCGATGCCCTGGAACTGCAACGCATGGATCACTGCGAAGGCGCCCTGCGTGAAGGCGTGCTCTACGATCTGCTGGGCCGCCATCATCACGAAGACGTCCGCGAACGCACCCTCAGCTCGCTGATGGAGCGTTACCACGTCGACCTGGAACAAGCCTCGCGCGTTGAAGGCAAGGCCCTGCGCGCCTTCGACCAGGTGGCCGCGGACTGGGACCTGGAAGACGGCATCTGGCGCGAACTGCTGGGCTGGGCGGCCAAGGTCCATGAAGTGGGGCTGGACATCGCCCACTATCACTACCACAAGCACGGTGCCTACCTGATCGAGCACTCGGACCTGGCGGGTTTCTCCCGGGAAGACCAGCAGATGCTGGCTCTCCTGGTGCGCGGCCACCGCCGCAACATCCCCAAGGAAAAATTCGCCGAGTTCGGCGACGACGGCATCAAGCTGATCCGGCTGTGCGTGCTGCTGCGTTTCGCCATCCTCTTCCATCACATCCGTGGCACCCAGCAAATGCCTCAGGTGAGCCTCAGCGCCCTGGGCGATCAGCTGGACGTGGAGTTCCCGGAAAACTGGCTGGATGAAAACCAGCTGACCCAGGCCGACTTCGCCCTGGAGGCCGAATGGCTGACCCGGGTGGGCATCGTGCTCAACGTCAACTGACCCTGCCACGGAGCTGCAGGAGCCGGCTTGCCGGCGAAAAGGCCGCTACCCCTTGCATCGCCCTCAGGGGCGCCTTCGCTGGCAAGCCAGCGCCTACAGTTCTTGCAAGCCGCACAAAAAAGGCCAGCCCGGTGATCGGGCTGGCCTTTTTATTATCGGCGACGCCTAACGCGCTTAGCGCACCGGCAGTACCGGGCTGCCAAGGCGCTCCAGCAGGGTTGCCTGCGCACTGCGCGGGTTCTGGTTGCCGGTCGGCGTATTGCGGATATAGCGGCCGTCGGACTGCAGGCTCCAGCTGTGGGTGTTGTCGGTGAGATAGCTCTCCAACTCTTTCTTGACCCGCAGGATCAGCTTCTTGCCTTCCACCGGGAAGCAGGTCTCGACCCGCTTGTCGAGGTTGCGCTCCATCCAGTCGGCACTGGAAAGGAACATCTGCTCCTCGCCGCCGTTGAGGAAGTAGAACACTCGGGTGTGCTCCAGGAAGCGCCCGATGATCGAGCGCACATGGATGTTGTGCGAGACCCCGGCAATGCCCGGACGCAGGCAGCACATGCCACGCACCACCAGGTCGATGCGCACGCCCGACTGGCTGGCCTTGTACAGCGCGCGAATGATCTTCGGATCGGTCAATGAGTTGAACTTGGCGATGATGTGCGCCGGTTTGCCGTCCAGGGCGAACTGAGTCTCCCGGGCGATCATGTCGAGCATGCCCTTCTTCAGGGTGAACGGCGCATGCAGCAACTTCTTCATGCGCAGGGTCTTGCCCATGCCGATCAGCTGGCTGAACAGCTTGCCCACGTCCTCGCACAAGGCATCGTCGGAGGTCAGCAGACTGTAGTCGGTGTACAGACGGGCGTTGGCCGCGTGGTAGTTGCCGGTGCCCAGGTGCGCATAACGCACGATCTCGCCGGCTTCGCGACGCAGGATCAGCATCATCTTGGCGTGGGTCTTGAACCCCACCACGCCGTAGATCACCACCGCACCGGCCGCCTGCAGACGGCTGGCCATCTGCAGGTTGGACTCTTCGTCAAACCGCGCACGCAATTCGATCACCGCGGTGACCTCCTTGCCGTTGCGCGCCGCGTCCACCAGGGCGTCGACGATCTCCGAGTTGGCGCCGCTGCGGTACAGGGTCTGGCGCACTGCCAGCACATGCGGGTCCTTGGCAGCCTGGCGCAGCAGGTCGACCACCGGGGTGAAGGATTCGAACGGGTGCAGCAGCAGGATGTCCTGCTTGCTGATGACGCTGAAGATGTTCTCGCTGTTCTGCAGCAGCTTGGGGATCTGCGGGGTGAACGGGATGTATTGCAGCTCCGGGTGGCTGTCCAGGCCGGTGATGCTGAACAGCCGCGTCAGGTTCACCGGGCCGTTGACCTGGTACAGCTCGGTCTCGTGCAGGTTGAACTGCTTGAGCAGGTAGTCCGACAGGTGCTTGGGGCAGGTGTCGGCCACTTCCAGGCGCACCGCGTCACCGTAGCGACGGGAGAACAACTCGCCGCGCAGCGCACGGGCCAGGTCTTCGACGTCCTCGGTGTCCACTGCCAGGTCGGCGTTTCGGGTCAGGCGGAACTGATAGCAGCCTTTTACCTTCATGCCCTGGAACAGGTCATCGGCGTGGGCGTGGATCATCGACGAGAGGAACACATAGTTGTCGCCAGGGCCGCCGACTTCTTCCGGCACCTTGATGATCCGCGGCAGCAGGCGCGGCGCGGGGATGATCGCCAGGCCCGAATCGCGCCCGAAGGCGTCGATGCCTTCCAGCTCGACGATGAAGTTCAGGCTCTTGTTCACCAGCAATGGGAACGGGTGCGTCGGGTCCAGGCCGATGGGGGTGATGATCGGCGCGATCTCGTCGCGGAAATAGCGGCGAACCCAGGTCTTGAGCTTGGTGGTCCAGTAGCGGCGACGGATGAAGCGGATCTGATGTTTTTCCAGTTCCGGCAACAGGATGTCGTTGAGGATCGCGTACTGGCGGTCGACATGCCCGTGCACCAGTTCGCTGATGCGCGCCAGCGCCTGGTGCGGCTGCAGGCCGTCGGCACCGGCCTGTTCGCGAGCGAAGGTGATCTGCTTCTTCAGGCCCGCCACGCGGATCTCGAAGAACTCGTCCAGGTTGCTGGAGAAGATCAGCAGGAACTTCAGGCGCTCCAGCAACGGATAGGACTCATCCAGTGCCTGCTCCAGCACGCGGATGTTGAATTGCAGCTGCGACAGCTCGCGGTGGATGTACAGGCTGCTGTCATCCAGATTGGGAATGACGATGGCCGGTGCCGGTTGCGTCTCGGCCACCGCGGCCGGGGCCACTGGCTCCAGCTCCGGCGGGGTCTCCACCACTTGCTCGACCACCGGCTGAGCTTCTTTTACGGCAACTTCTGAGAGTCCTTCAGTATTCATCGCGTGTTCCTGGGAGGGCTATTTTTGCTCTCGTAACAATTGAGCAGCACGAACGGCAAAGTAAGTCAGGATGCCATCGGCACCTGCACGTTTAAAAGCGGTCAGGGATTCAAGAATAACCCCCTCACCCAACCAACCATTCTGGATTGCTGCCATGTGCATGGCGTATTCGCCGCTGACCTGATAGACAAAGGTCGGCACCTTGAATTCATCTTTGACCCGCCAGAGGATGTCCAGGTACGGCATGCCCGGCTTGACCATGACCATGTCCGCGCCTTCGGCGAGGTCCGCCGCCACTTCATGCAGGGCTTCCTGGCCGTTGGCCGGGTCCATCTGGTACGAGGCCTTGTCGGCCTTGCCCAGGTTCAGCGCCGAGCCCACCGCATCGCGGAAGGGGCCGTAGTAGGCGCTGGCGTACTTGGCCGAGTAAGCCATGATGCGCACGTTGGCATGCCCGGCCAGTTCCAGGGCCTCGCGGATCGCCTGGACCCGCCCGTCCATCATGTCCGACGGTGCCACCACCTGGGCGCCGGCCTCGGCATGGGACAGGGCCTGGCGCACCAGAGCGTCGACGGTGATGTCGTTCTGCACATAACCCTGTTCGTCGAGGATGCCGTCCTGGCCATGGGTAGTGAACGGGTCAAGGGCAACGTCGGTGATCACCCCCAGGGCCGGAAAGCGTTCGCGCAGGGCGCGGGTGGCACGCTGGGCGATGCCGTCGGGGTTCCAGGCCTCGGCCGCATCCAGGGACTTGAGCGCCCCGGGCGTCACCGGAAACAGTGCCAGTGCCGGAATTCCCAGTTCGACCCAGCTCGCCGCCTCTTCCAGCAGCAGGTCGATGGTCAGGCGCTCGACCCCGGGCATCGAAGCCACCGCCTCGCGGCGATTCTCACCCTCGAGCACGAACACCGGCAGGATCAGGTCATCCACGCTCAGGCGGTTTTCCCGCACCAGACGGCGGGAAAAGTCATCGCGACGGTTGCGCCGCAGACGAGTGGCTGGAAACAGACGGTTGGCGGGGGTAAAGCTCACGGCGGACTCCAGGGCTCGCGCTGGCGGACGAGCGGGACAGTTATAAGCGGGCATTATGACGAACAGATGACAGTTGTGCTCAAGCTGTTGACCGGCAGCAACACTCATTGTCATTGGCCGGATTGTTCACGTCGAGACACATTTCGATACTTTCCCGAACGTCGTCGAAGGGGTAGGCTGCGCGTTCATTTCGCCAGCATCCAGACAATGCTCCAACAATTTCTTCAGGATTTCGGCTACTTCGCCCTCTTTCTCGGCACGTTTTTCGAAGGCGAAACCATTCTGGTTCTTGCCGGATTTCTCGCGTTCCGCGGATACATGGATATCAACCTGGTGATGGTGGTTGCCTTCTTCGGCAGCTACGCCGGTGACCAGCTGTGGTACTTCCTGGGGCGCAAGCATGGCCGCAAGCTGCTGGCGCGCAAACCGCGCTGGCAAATGATGGGTGACCGGGCGCTGGAGCATATCCGCAAGCACCCGGATATCTGGGTACTGAGCTTTCGCTTCGTCTACGGGCTGCGCACCGTGATGCCGGTGGCCATCGGCCTGTCCGGCTATCCGCCGGGCCGCTACCTGCTGCTCAACGGTATCGGCGCAGCGATCTGGGCCATAGCCCTGGCCCAGGCGGCCTACCATTTCGGCGCAGTCATGGAAGGCATGCTCGGCAGCATCAAGAAGTACGAGCTGTGGGTGCTGGGCGCCCTGCTGGTCCTGGGCTTCGGCCTGTGGCTGCGCCGGCGCTTCAAGAACGCACGCCTGGCCAAGCAGATCTACGAAGCCGAACAGGCCTCCGCCCGGGAACCTAAGACGCCAGCCGAGTAACACGCGAGCCGCAGCCATACAGCCCGCAGACACTCAGCAGGCTGTAGCTGCCCAGCGCCACCCAGGCCAGGGGGCTGGCCGGCCACAGACCGACCAGCGGCGCCAGCCATACCAGGGGCAGATTCAGCAGCAGCCGCGCCCCTTCCAGTTTCAGACTCCAGGGCCGATCCTCCAGAGCCGCGCCCAGTACGAACAGACCCAAGGCCATCGCGCCCCCGCCCAGCAGCAGTGCCTGGACCGACAGGCTGCTCTGGGCATTCATCAGGTAGCTGCCCAGGGCTACATACACCGCGAACTGCAGCACCACGTACACCTGACGCCGCACATCCAGGGCCACCTCGAATTTGCGAAACTGGCTCAGCTCCGTCTTGGCCAGGGGATAACGGGCCTGCACATCCGCCGGGCGCCAGCCGGTGCGCATGAACCAGATCCGCAGCTTGTCCCGCACATGCTCGGTGCGCCGGGCATCATTCCAGAGCTGGGCATAGAACTGCAGATTGGCCCACAGCGGGTTCCAACTGGCCAGCGGGGTCGTCACGCCGAACACCACGGGCTCGTTGTCGTCCTCTTCCTGGTAGGTGCCGAACAGCCGGTCCCAGAGAATGAACACCCCGCCGTAGTTGCGATCCATATAAAGAGCGTTCTGCGCGTGATGGGCCCGGTGATTGGAGGGGGTCACGAAGAACCATTCATACCAGCCCAGCTTGCCGATGTGCCGGGTATGCACCCAGAACTGATACAGCAGATTGAGGGCTGCCACCGTGACGAACACCACCAGCGGCACCCCGAGTACCGCCAGGGGCAGGTAGAAGATCCAGCTCAACAGGAAGCCGGTGCTGGTCTGGCGCAGAGCCGTGGAGAGGTTGTAGTCCTCGCTCTGGTGGTGCACCGAGTGAGCGGCCCAGAGGATATTGCGTTCATGACCGCAGCGATGCAGCCAGTAGTAGCAGAAGTCGTACAGGACAAAGGCCCCGATCCATACCCAGAGGCTGTGCGCCGGCAGCTCGAACAGCCCCCAGTGCTGGAGGGCGAAGGTATAAGTGACCAGGCCCAGCCCCTTGGTCAGCAGGCCCGTGGTGGTGGACAACACGCCGGTGCTGATGCTATTGACCGCATCGGCAACCCGGTAGTTATTCACTCCCCGCCAGCGATCGGCCAACAATTCAGCAACAATCAACACAAAGAAAAACGGCACCGCATAGAGGATGAGGTTCATGGCGCGACCCGATCGATATCGATAACCAAGATTAGGTCCGACGACTCCATCCCCCTATGGCCAGGTGTGACAAACAGGCGGACATTTAGCGCCATGAATCTGGAGAAAAACCCATGAGCAAAAAAGTTGCAGTGATCCTTTCCGGTTGCGGCGTGTTCGACGGCGCCGAAATCCACGAAAGCGTGATCACCCTGCTGCGCCTCGACCAACGCGGCGCCCAGGTGCAGTGCTTCGCCCCGAACATCCCCCAGATGCATGTGCTCAACCACCTGACCGGCGAAACCATGGCCGAGACCCGCAACGTGCTGGTGGAATCGGCGCGCATCGCCCGGGGTGAGGTCAAGGACCTGCGCGAAGCCCGCGTCGAAGACTTCGATGCGCTGATCATTCCCGGTGGCTTCGGGGCAGCCAAGAACCTCTCCAGCTTCGCCACCGAAGGCGCTGCCTGCACAGTCCAGGCCGACGTCCTGGCCCTGGCCGAAGCCTTTGCCGAAGCCGGCAAGCCGGTGGGCCTGATGTGCATCGCCCCGGCCATGGCCGCGAAGATCTACGGCCCCGGCGTGACCTGCACCATCGGCAACGATGCCGACACCGCAGCCGCCCTGGGCAAGATGGGCGCCACCCACGCCGAATGCGCAGTGGGCGAGATCATCGAAGACAAGGCGCGCAAACTGGTGAGCACCCCCGCCTACATGCTGGCGAAATCCATCAGCGAAGCGGCCTCGGGCATCAACAAACTGGTGGACCGGGTGCTGGAGCTGACCCACGAAGGCGACAAGTGAGCCTCTAGCGAGCGCCCCTCAGGCCTGGCGCGCCAAGCGCGTCAGGATGCGGTCCAGGGCGTTGGCGAAGGCCTGTTTTTCCCGGTCGCCATAGGGCGCTTGCCCACCACTGACCTGCCCCTGTTCACGCAGGTCGGTAAACAGGTTGCGCACCGCCAGGCGCTCGCCCATGTTCTGTGCGTCGAACTCCTTGCCCCGCGGGTCCAGGGCCGCCACGCCCTTTTTAACCAGGCGGTCGGCCAGCGGCACGTCACTGCAGATCACCAGTTCACCGGGCACTGCGTGTTCCACCAGGTAATCGTCGGCGGCATCCGGGCCGCTGGGCACCACGATCAGCCTGACGCAGGCGAAGGCCGGCTTGATCTGCGCCTGTCCGGCCACCAGCACCACTTCGAACTGGCGCTTCAGGGCGAAGCGCACTACTTGATCCTTGGCCGCCTTGGGGCAGGCATCGGCATCGATCCAGACACGCATTGAATGTTCTCCCTCCAGAATGCAGAACGGGCAAGCCGCCCCTTCAAGAGCGGGCTTGCCCGCAATCAACTACGCCGGCTCAGGAAGCCTGCACGCGGCGCTTCTCACTCATGCGGCTGCGGCTGTAGAGCACCACGATCGCCAGGATCGCCACCGCCTGGGCACCCAGCGAGTAGGCGTCGGCATGAATACCCAGCCAGTCGAAGTCGAAGAACGGCACTGGCCGCGTACCGAAGATACCCGCTTCCTGCAACGCCTTGACGCCGTGCCCGGCGAACACCACCGACAAGGCGCAGAGCAGTGCCGCGTTGATGCCGAAGAACAGCGCCAGGGGCAGCTTGGCCGAGCCCCGCAGGATCACCCAGGCCAGCCCCACCAGCAGCACCAGGGCGGTGGCGCCACCGGCCAGTACCGCGTTGTGCCCGGCAGGGCCGGCCTGCAGCCACAGGGTTTCGTAGAACAGGATCACTTCGAACAGCTCGCGATAGACCGAGAAGAACGCCAGCACCGCAAAGCCGAAACGCCCGCCGCCGCCCACCAGGCTGCTCTTGATGTAGTCCTGCCAGGCCGCCGCATGCCGGCGGTCATGCATCCACACCCCGAGCCACAGCACCATGACACTGGCGAACAGCGCGGTGGCGCCTTCGAGCAGTTCACGCTGGGAACCGCTGACATCGATCACGTAGGCCGCCAAGGCCCAGGTACCCAGGCCGGCCAGCAAGGCCAGTCCCCAGCCGACGTTGACACTGCGCACCGCCGATTGCTGGCCTGTGTTACGCAGGAAGGCGAGGATGGCCGCCAGCACCAGGATCGCTTCCAGGCCTTCGCGCAGCAGGATCAGCAGGCCGGAAATAAAACTCAGAGACCAGCTCAGGCTGTCGCCGCCCAGAAGCTCGGCGGACTCCTTGAGCTTGGCCTTGGCCGCGTCCAGACGCTGTTCGGCCTGGGCCACCGGCAAACCGTCCTGCAACGACTGCCGGTAGGCCATCAGGGCCTTTTCGGTGTCTTTGCGGACGTTGGCATCGACGTTGTCCAGGGAGCTTTCTACCAGCTCGAAACCTTCCAGGTACGCCGCTACCGACAGATCGTAGGCCTGTTCGTGATCACCGCTGCGATAGGCCGCCAGGCTCTTGTCCAGGGTCGATGCGGTGTAGTCCAGCAACTGCGCCGGCCCCCGCTTGACCTGAGGCGGCTGGGCCCGCTGGGCACGGAAAGTCGCGGCTGCCTGCGGGCCCTGGGCGGCCAGTACTTCACCCGGAGTCTGCCGGGCCAGGTCGGCCAGATTGAAGCTCTGCTCGCCCTTGGCGGCCGCGGGGTCGGCGCTGAAACTGGCGATGTAGGTGGCCAGGTCCCAACGCTGGCGATCATCCAGTTGATCAGCGAAGGACGGCATGTCGGTGCCTTCCACGCCCAACCCCAGGGTGTTGTAGATGGCATACAGGCTCAGACGGTCGAGACGTTCGGCATCCCGCAGGTTGGCCGGTGGTGGGGTCATGCCCACGCCCGCCGGACCATCGCCGGCGCCCTGCTCGCCATGGCACACCGAGCAGTGCTGGGCGTACAACGGCGCGCCACGGGTCGGATCCGGGGTGATGATCGGCGCCTGGCTGACCTCATAGGCTACCGCCAGCCGAGCCCCCATCTGCCGCGCCTGGCGAGCTACCTGATTGCCATCGACGCGGTCATCCACCGCTTTGCGCAGGCTGACAACGCCTTGCTCCAGTTCAGCCTTTTCCGGTTTGGCCGGCAGATCGGCGATCAACCCCTGCAGGACGCCGAGAAACTCCACCTGCTCACGGTACTCGGACTCGTCAATGACCTTGCCCCCCTCGACCGTGGCGGGATAGTCCGCGCCAATGTAATCCAGCAAATGCAGGGCCTTGGGCGCGCCGTCGACGGTATCGGCCAGCAGGTTGAAGCTGAAAAGCGCCAGCACCGGCAACACTAGCAACGCCAGTAAACGGGAAGGGGCAATCATGAATAAATCTCAAAGGGAAATAAGAAGTAACATATTGTTCCCTCCCAACGAGTTTCACTCAAGGCTTATCAGCCCCGCTGAAACATCTTCGCTCACAGGCCACCAGCCTCACGCCCAGCTAGCACCCGCTCCCCTGCGTGCGCAAAGTGTCCAAGCCCCTGGGCGAAGACGTCACCCGGCAGTTGGGTCGTGACAGCTGCGAGCAACCGCGCCAAGCGCCGATGCGCAACAACCAGCCGCCGGACACGGCGCCAGTGATCCTGCGCTAAACCGCACGCAAACGAAAAAGGCGACCCGGTGGGTCGCCTTTTCTTGTTCCTGCAAACCTAGGCCGCCGCTTTGCGGATAGTTGCCAGAAAACCCGCAGCGCCGAGGAACAGGCCGGCGAAGGTGCGGTTCATCCGCCGCTGCTGGACCGGGGTGCGCAACAGGCGCAGGACCTTGGACGCCAGCCCCGTATAGCCGGCCATGACGATCAGGTCGACCACGATCATGGTGGCGCCGAGAATCAGGTACTGCTTGACCAGGGGGGCATGGGGATCGATGAACTGCGGCAACACCGCCAGCATGAACACCAGCGCCTTGGGGTTGCTGATGTTTACCAGGAAACCGCGAAACACCAGGGCCAGGGGCTTGCCGATGGGGCGAATGGCGGCGTCATCACTGAGGTCGCTGGGCAGCGCGCGCCACTGCTTGACCGCCAGGTACACCAGGTAGGCGACACCGAACCACTTGATGGCATAGAAGGCCGTGGCAGAGGCCGCGAGAATGGCCCCAACACCGGCCGCGACAATGGCAATCTGCATGGCCAGGCCCAGTTGCAGCCCCAGGGCGTTCCAGTAGCCGCGCCAGAAACCGTATTGCAGGCCGCAGGACATCGACGCAATGGCGCCGGCGCCCGGGGAAAGACTGATTACCCAACTGGCGGCAAAGAACGCCAGCCATGTCTCAAGCACCATCGCACACCTCGGATCGAATTGGTCGTGACTGCCTAAGCTAATCCTCCGCTTGGCGGCTGACCATATTTTTTTCGCCCAAAGGTGATGCAGCGGCTACAGAGGAAGGGGTTACTTCTCGCCGCTGCCCACGGGCAGCACATCAGTGCCACGCCAGCGGCGCACCGAGCGCTGGAAGAACAGGCTGTTGGGCACCTGGACCATGGCGCTGCCGGTGCCGGCTTCCTCGGCTTCGATCAGGGTGGTGTACAGCAGGTTGATCGCCACGACCCGGCCCTTGACCCCAGGCTTGTCGACGGTGTCCACCAGCTCCACCACGTCACCCAGGCGGAACGGGCCAACCGTGAAGATCAGGATCGCGCAGAGCAGGTTGGAGAGCACGCTCCACATGGCGAAGAAGGCCACCGCCGCCACGGCGACGAAGCCTGAAAGGGCGGTCCACAGCACCGTGGCGGAAACCCCCAGGCGCTCCAGCACGAAGATCACCGCGCTGCCCATGATCAGCCAGCGCAGGCCGCCCCGCAGGGGCATCAGCAACTGCGGCGGGAACGGGTAGCGCTCGCCCAAGCGGGTCAGGCCACGAGCCACGAAGCGCTGGGCCAGGTAGCCCGCCAGGAGGATCAGCAGGATCTGCACGCCAATCCACAACGGGCCGATCCACTGGGCCGGCAACGGTAATTGCAGCGCCTCCATCAGGACAGCGCCTCCAGCTCGGCCTGCATGCTTTCCAGCAGTTCCAGGGCCTCCATCCAGGCTTCTTCCAGCTCGGACTCACGGGTCTTGAGCTTGGCCTGCTCGGCCAGCAGATCCCGCAACTCATCCTTGCGCGCAGCCTCGTACAAACCGCTGTCGCCCAGGCTGGCCTCGATCTTGGCCAGGCGCTCATGCACCTTGCCCAACTCGGCTTCCAGCTTGTCGGCCTCGCGCTTGTGCGGTGCCAGTTGCTGACGCAACGCCGCGGCGGCCTGGCGCTGGGCCTTCTTGTCGGTCTTGTCCGGGTTCACCGGCGTGTTGCTGACCGGGGCATTGCGCTGGCGGTAATCCACCAGCCAACGGGTGTAGTCGTCCAGGTCGCCGTCGAACTCTTCGACCTTGCCGTCGGCCACCAGGAAGAAGTTGTCGGTGGTGCTCTTGAGCAGATGGCGATCGTGGGAGACCACCAGCACCGCACCACTGAACTCTTGCAGGGCCATGGTCAGGGCTAGGCGCATCTCCAGGTCCAGGTGGTTGGTGGGTTCGTCGAGCAGCAGCAGGTTGGGCCGCTCCCAGGCAATCAGAGCCAAGGCCAAACGGGCTTTTTCACCGCCGGAGAAGTTCAGCACCGGCTCGTCGATCCGTGCGCCGCGGAAGTCGAAGCCGCCGAGGAAGTCGCGCAGGGTCTGCTCGCGCTCGGTGGGCGCCAGGCGCTGCAGATGCAGCAAGGGGCTGGCCTTGGAGTCCAGGGAATCGAGCTGATGCTGGGCGAAGTAACCGACAACGGTGTTCTCGCCCCGGGTCAGGCGCCCGGACAGCGGCTGGAGTTCGCCGGAGAGGTTCTTGATCAGGGTCGACTTGCCGGCGCCGTTGGGCCCCAGTAGGCCGATCCGCGCGCCCGGAGTCAGCTGCAGCTTGACCTTCTCCAGGACCGCACGCTCGCCATAGCCCAGGCGGGCATCGGAGAGGTCGATCAGCGGGCTGGAGATCTTCGTCGACTCACGGAAGGTGAAATCGAAGGGCGAATCGACGTGGGCCGCCGACAGCTCCTCCATGCGCTCCAGGGCCTTGATCCGGCTCTGTGCCTGCCGGGCCTTGGTGGCCTGGGCCTTGAAGCGGGCGATATAGCTTTCCATGTGCGCGCGCTGCGCCTGCTGCTTCTCGTAGGCTTGCTGCTGCTGGGCCAGACGCTCGGCACGGGCGCGTTCGAAGGCGCTGTAGCCACCGCGATAGAGGGTGATCTTGCGCTGGTCGACGTGGGCCACGTGATCGACCACGGCATCGAGGAAGTCCCGGTCGTGGGAGATCAGGAGCAAGGTGCCGGGGTAACCCTTGAGCCACTCTTCGAGCCAGATGATGGCGTCGAGATCCAAGTGGTTGGTAGGTTCGTCGAGCAGCAGCAGGTCCGAGGGACACATCAGCGCCTGCGCCAGGTTCAGGCGCATCCGCCAGCCCCCGGAGAAGTCGCCGACCTGACGGTCCATCTGCTCGTTGGTGAAACCCAGGCCAGCCAGCAGCTTGCGCGCCCGCGCATCGGCGGTGTAACCGTCGGCGCTGTCCAGCTCGGCGTGCAAGCGCGCTTGCGCGGCGCCGTCCTGGGCCGCTTCTGCAGCGGCCAGGTCACGCTGCACCTGGCGCAGGCGCAAGTCGCCGTCGAGCACATAGTCCACCGCCAGGCGCTCGAGGGTATCGACCTCCTGGCGCATGTGGGCGATGCGCCAGTCGGCCGGCAGGAAGCAGTCACCCGAGTCCGGGTGCAGCTCACCGCGCAGCAAGGCAAAGAGGCTGGATTTGCCGGCGCCGTTGGCACCGATCAGGCCGGCTTTCTGGCCGGCGTGCAGGGTTAGCTCGGCGTCTTCTAGCAGACGTTGCGGGCCACGCTGTAAAGTCAGGTTCTGAAGTCGAATCATAATGGCGGCGGAGTCTACCAGCTTCGTTAGCAACTGGCGCGAGTAGCAATATGTCCCCTGACCTGTGGAGCTTTGCCCTGAAGACCTATGCCCTGCCCGGTGTGCAGGAGGCCTGCCTGCAACTGCAGGATGGCGGGGCCAATGTCTGTCTGTTGCTCTGTGGCGCCTGGCTTGGCCAAAGGGGGGTCGACTGCGATAAGCAGCGCCTGCAAGCGCTCGAAGAGTTGGCTGCGCCCTGGTATCAGGAGGTGGTCGAACCCCTGCGCAAACTGCGGATTGAGTGGCGAGCCGCCGCGGCCAGCGACGTGCAACTGAGCACCTTGCGCGAACAACTCAAGGCCCTGGAACTGGATGCCGAACGGCAGTTGCTGCTGCGTCTGCAGGAAGGGGCACGAAAGTGGCCCGAAGCTCAGGCCCGGAGCCTGAATGACTGGCTGGAAGGACTGGCGGCCGAAGCCGCCGTCCGGAACCGCAATGCGCTGCAG
This sequence comes from Pseudomonas sp. JV245A, assembly GCF_032424515.1. Classification (NCBI taxonomy): domain Bacteria; kingdom Pseudomonadati; phylum Pseudomonadota; class Gammaproteobacteria; order Pseudomonadales; family Pseudomonadaceae; genus Pseudomonas; species Pseudomonas sp. JV245A. The sequence goes on along the minus strand of NZ_VYKE01000013.1, from coordinate 36,128 downwards.
GTACTGCGCATCGCGGTGGCCGGCGCTTAGGAAGCGCTGGAAGGGTTGCTGGCTGGAGCCGACGCAGGAACAGCGGGTGCACTTGCAGCTGGTGCCGGCGAGGCAGCCGGAGCAGGAGTTGCAGGCTTGGCCGCTGCGGGCGCGGGAGCTGCAGGTTTGGCAACTGGAGCAGTTGGCTTGGCTACAGCAGGCTTGGCGGCTGCGGGCTTGGCAGCAGGCTTTTTCGCGGCCGGCTTGGCAGCGGGTTTTGCTGCGGGTTTGGCGGCGGCAGGCTTGGCCGCCGATGCCGCGGCTGGCTTGGCAGCTGCAGGTTTGCTCGCGGGTTTGGCCGGAGCTTTTGTAGCGGCGGGTTTCGCTGCTGGTTTAGCGGCCGGTTTGGCGGCAGCCGGTTTAGCCGCAGCGGTCTTGGTGGCAGCAGGTTTCGCTGCTGGCTTGGCGGCTACTGGCTTGGCGGCAGGTTTAGCAGCTGGCTTGGCCGCAGCGGCTTTGGTCGAAGGCTTCGCAGCGGGCTTGGCGGCTGGCTTGGCGGCTGGCTTGGCAGCTACCGGTTTGGCAGCCGCCGCTTTGCCGGCAACAGGCTTGGCCGCTGGTTTGGCAGCAGGCTTGGCGGCTGCGGTTTTGGCCGCGGCGGGCTTGGCTGCACTGGCAGCAACAGGCTTTTTCGCCGCCGGCTTGGCAACAGGTTTGGCCGGTGCCTTGGCAGCAGGCTTGGCCGCTGGTTTTTTAGCTGCTACCGCTGCCGGCTTGGCATCACGAGAGCTCAATGCCTTGCCTACCGCTTCCTTCACACGACCCACGCCTTGAGCCAGTTTCAGGCTCTCCTGGGCATCGCGCTTGAGTTGCAGAATGTAGCTGCGGGTTTGCGCCTGACGCTCTTTCAGGGCGTCCAGCAAATCTTCGAGTTCCTTGACCGCGGTCTTCGCCTTGGCTTGTGCCTTGGCCTTGCCGGCCGCCGCAGCGTCCTGCAGTTTGGTGCGCGATTTGTGCAGTTTTTCCTGCGCCTTGCCCCGTTGTTTTTCCAGCTTGGCGAGCAGTTTTTCAGCATCAGCCAAGGCTTGGGAACAAGCGTTTTCCAAATGTTCGAGCAAGCTGCCCGACAGCTGTTGGAGCAAATGCAACGGAGTATTTACAGGCTTCTTATTGGCCGACATGGTTTACCTCCTGGCTGACGTGAGTTGCGGCTCATACTAGACCTCTGCTGCTACCGCCGCTAGGGCATGTTGACAGTATCGAAAGCCTGGCGTTGCAGCCGAACGAAAATGTTCTTCGCCCCCATCGAAGTTGCTCACCAACGAGCGCTTTGTCGCTGGCATAATCCACCGCAACTCAGGCCGGAGAGTGCCCATGTCGCGTTACCTGTTTTTATCCTTGAGCCTGTTCTTGCCACTGGCTCAGGCGGCTGCCGAAGCACCATCCAACAACGCTCACGATCTTGCCTACAGCCTGGGGGCAAGCCTCGGTGAGCGCCTGCGCGATGAGGTGCCCGACCTGCAGATCCAGGCCCTGGTCGAAGGCTTGAGGGCCGCCTATCAAGGCAAGCCTCTGGCGCTGAAAAGCGAACGCATCGAACAGATCCTTGCCGAGCACGACGCACAGATCAGCGAACAGTCGGCCAAGTCTCAGACAGAGATCGCGCTGAAAAACGAACAGCGCTTTCTCGATGAAGAAAAGGCCAAGCCCGGGGTCCGCCAACTGGAAGACGGCATCCTGCTGACCGAGTTGAGCCCTGGCAGCGGCAACAAGGCCAGCCCCAACGGCTCGGTCCAGGTGCGCTACACCGGGCGCCTGCCAGACGGCACCGTGTTCGATCAGACCCAGCAGCCGCAATGGTTCCGCCTCGACAGCGTGATCGCCGGCTGGCGTAGCGCACTGTCGCAGATGCCCACCGGAGCCCGGTGGCGCCTGGTAATCCCGTCGAACCAGGCCTATGGCACCGAAGGCGCCGGGGACCTGATCGCGCCCTACACCCCACTGGTGTTCGACATCGAATTGCTCGGTGTCGCTGGCTGAAGCGCCACAACGAAAAACGGCACGCCGAGGCGTGCCGTTTTTCCTGGTAGGTTCCTGTTCTCAGGCCTGAGCCACAGCTTCCTGCTTGTGGGCGTTGTGCAGCACTTCGATCAGGCAGTCTTCCAGCTCGAAGCGTTCGTGCAGCAGGCCACCGAGTTCCTTGAACTTCTGCGCCACGCACTGGCCGGCGTCGCACAGGTCATTGAACGCCAGGAGCTTTTCGGTGATCACGTCGATGCGTGGGTAGAGGGTGTCGGCCAACTCCAGCCCGCGCTTGTCGCCAAACGCCTTGGCTTCGCTGGTCAGCTGTTCGTAGATTTCAAAATGGCCGGCGGAGACGTAGTCCACCAGGATCCCGCAGAATTCCTGCAGCGGCTTCTTGCTCTCACTCAGTGCCTCGGGCTCCGCGCCCAGCGCATCATAGGCTCGAACCAGTTCGTGACGCTCCTGCAACCAGCGGTCGATCAGCAGATGCACTCCACCCCAGCGTTCCTGAGCATTCTGACAACTTTCGAGCATGGTGATCTCTCTTCCCTTATGGGTCATGCCGCTTGCCCGCCGCTCCTTTCTGGAGACTCTGGATCCGGTCAGGCACAACAGCATCGAGCAACATAATTCCAGTGACAGGTGCGGGCCAGATTATGCCCGCTCGACTACAGCATCAAGGTACGCAGGAGATAAAGTTCATACAAGCGTTTAATCCCCGCCCTCCTGCCAAACACTGACTCAGGGCAACGCCACGGCCTTGCGCGCGCCCCGTAGCTGACGCCACAGGCGGTAGCCGCTAAAGATCAGCATGATCACGAAAAACAGCAGGCTCCACTCCGGCAAGCTCATGTCCAGCAGGGTCCAGGTGACCTCAGCGCAATCGGAGGTGCCCATGAAAGTCAGCTTCAACGCCTGCCACCAGGACAACTGGCGGAGCATGAAGGACATGTCCGGCAGGCAGGCCAGCAACTGTTCGGAAGGAATGTTCTGCAACAGCACATGGCGTCCCGCGGTGACCACCCCCAGCAGGCCCAACAGCAGGTTGAGCCCCCAGTAGACCGCCCGCCCCACGCGCCCTGGCCCCTGGATCACGGCCAGCAGATTGACCCCACCCAATGCCAGCAACAGCAGGCGCTGCACGCCCCACAGCGAACAGGACTCGAGGCCGCCACCCGTTTGCAGGTTGAACGCCGCCCACGAGGCCAAGGCCCCCACCAGGAACACCAGGGAGAACAGCAAGCGGGAGCCGGCCAGCGACATGAGATATCCGTAACGGGAGAAACAGGCAGCCACGGTAGAGAAAGCGCTCGCTGCTTTCAAGAAGCGCTATGTCGCAACCGATCGACAACAGCGCCGCAGGTACAGCAGCAAAAGGGCCGGTTGCCTGAAACAGGCAACCGGCCCCGGGACACCTCAGGCCCGCACCGGGACCGGTAGCGGTGAGGCCAGCAGGCGCTCATCGAGCATGCCCAGACCTTCCTGGAACAGCTGGTTACTGCGTTCGGTATCCCCCAGCTGTGCCAGCAGGCGCGCCAGTTCCGCACAGGCTTCGGGATTGCGTTGCAAGCGCAGGCTGCTTTCCAGATAGTCCCGGGCCTTGCCCCACAAGCTGTTCTGCAGGCACAGGCGGCCCAGGGTCAGCAGCAAGCTCGGATCGTCCGCATGCTCTTTCAGCCAGTGCTCGGCGGTCTGCAACTGGCGCGACGGATCGCTGCCACGCACCAGGCCATAGAGCCGTGCCAGGTGGCTTTCGTACTTGCGCTTGATTGCCGTGCGCAGGGCCTCTTCCGCCTCGGCCCCCGCGCCCAGTTGACGCAGTTGTTCGGCATAGGCCAGCACCAACTGCGGCTCCTGGCGCTGTGCCGAGGTCAACTGTTGCCAGGCACGATTGAGAGATTGCAGGCCGGCCACCTCATCTTCTTCACGACGCGCGGCCAGGGACAGGTTTTCACCCCAGGCCCGACGCTCCAGTTCCTGCAGTTCGCTGGCCGGCAGCGCCTTGTCCTTGCGCAACTCGGGCAACAGACGGATCAGGGCCGACCAGTCGCCACGCTGCTGATGCAGGCGCTGCAACTGGCGCAGCACCTGGACACTATGGGGATGGCGCTCATGCATGGCCTGCAGGGTGCTCAGGGCTCCCTCGGTATCGCCGCGATCCGTCTGCAGTTGGGCGTGGCTCAGGGCCACGGCCAGCTCTGCCTGGGGCTGGCGGGTCAGCGCCCGCTCCAGCAACCGGTCGCATTCTTCATAGTGGCCCTGCTCGTTGGCCGCCCGGGCAGCGCCGAGATAGTAGAGCAGCGGCTGGCGCTCGGCCTCGGCGGCACGCTGCAGGTGCTTCTGCGCGCTGGCCCAGCGCCCTTCGGCGAGGTCCATCTGACCCTGCTCGATGGCGATCTGCACCCGGCGGCTGCGATTGCGCCGTGACCAGGGATTGACCACACCACCGGACACCATCACCAGCTCGATCAGCAGCTTGATGCCCCAGACCACCAGCCAGACCAGCGCCACCAGGGCCAGGGTTGCCCACAGGCTCGATTCGTAACGGAAGTTGCTGTAGGCGATCAGTACGTACCCGGGATGCTCGGCAATGGCCAGACCCAGCAGGCCGATGGCCGCAATGACCAGCAGGACGATCACATAGGTACGCTTCATGGGCTCGTCTCCTGGGCGTTGTTCGCCGCAGGTTTGGCCAGAGGCTTGACCGACTCCTCGACATTCAGGTTACGCCGCTCCAGGTAGGCCTGGACCGTACTCAGGGTCTTGGCCAGGTCCGGGGTGACGACCGTCACCGGCTGCTTGCTCAGCTCGGCCAGGCGCTCGAGCATGATCTTGCTTTGCGGGTTGTCCTGATTGAAGTTGCCGGTGAGCACGTCGCGGGCTTCGGTCAACGCCTGGGTATAGACCGCGGCCTGGCCGTTCAGGGCAGCCCACTGCGCCTGCTCCAGCGCCAGGCTCAGGGCCAGGCGCACCTGGGTCAGGCCCTGACCGGCCAGCAAGGGACGGATGTTCTTGTCGGCGTTGAAGTCGATGCGGAAATAGCGCGAGATCTGATCCCACCACTGGGCCCAGCGGCTAGCGCCGTCACCATCGGCTGTCAGGCCGAGCAGCGATTCACCGCGGTCCTTGTACTCCGGAGCCACGGCGCTCAGTTCCAGCACCTGGTCACGCAAGGCCCCCAGTTGCAGGAACAGCCCGGTGCGGTCCGGCTGCTCGGTGCTGCGCAGGGCCGCCAGGCTCTTGGCCAACTGCTCGCGGGCTGCGAAGGCTCCCGGATCGTTTTGTTCCCGCAGGATATCGTCGGCGCCCTGGACCAGGGCCCTAGCGCTGCTGATGTCCTGCAGCGCCGAAAGACGCAGGCTGGCGAGGCGCAACAGGTGCTCGGCTTCTGCCAGGCGCCAGTCCTTGCGGCTGGCGCCCAGTACGGTTTCCAGGCGCTGGTTCAGGCGCTGCTGGTCACCCTGCAACTGGGCCACCAGACGCCGCCGGTCTTCCAGCTCATCGGCCGCGGGCAGTTGTTCCAGGCGTTCGCTCAAGCGCTGTTCGCTGAGCTTGAGACTCTGGGCCTGATCCCCCAGGGCCTGCAACTGACTGAACTGCTGCTGGTTATTGGCTTGCAGGTGGCGCACCTGCCAGATCCCCCAGCCACCAACGGCGACGCCCGCCGCCCCCAGCAGCAGGGCCAGAATTGCCAACCCGTTGCCACGACGCTCAACGGTTGGTTTCGTGGGTTCAGCAGGTGTCTCGAGCACCGGCTGGGCTTCATCTTTAGGCAAGGCTGTTTCGCTCACGTATCCATCCTTTGCGTTTAGAGAACGGGCACGGGTTGCTCCCGTAACGCCGTTAGCAAAGCCGCGGCACTGGCCCCGCGACAATCCACAACTTTTTCCGCCCCTGCGGCGTGCGCCATGTCGGCGACCCGGGGGCTTGGAACAAACAACGGCATCTTCGCCAGTTGCGGCCAGGCGGGCCCCGCCAGCTGCCGCAAGTGGCTGAAACCTTGTCCACTGCTGACCACCAGCCCGTTCAAGCGTTCCACTTCAATCCGCTGGAGCAACGCGCCTTCGGCGTAGTGCGGCAGGCAGCGGCGGTAGAGTTCCAGATAATCGACACTAGCACCTAGGGCGCGCAAGCGCTCAGAGAGCAGCTCGCGCCCCCCCTCCCCGCGCACGATCAACACCCGTGGATCAGGCCGGCGGATAGCCTCGCGCAATTGGGGAAGTTCAAGCAAGGCTTCACTGTCATCGCCCTGCTGGGGATAGGCCACTGGCAAGCCGGCATCCGCAAGGATCTGCCCGGTAGCGGCGCCTACGGTGAACCAGGCTTGGTCTGGTGGTTGCGGCCAATACTGGCGCAACAGCTCCAGGCCAAGATGCGCCGCCGGCTTGCTGACCACAATCACCGCACAGTACTGGTCGAATGCCAGCAGGGTAGCCCGCTGCGAGTCACTGACCGGCAACGCCTGGATTTCCAGCAATGGCAGGCTGCTGCTCAAGATCTCGGACTGCGCCAGGATCGCCGCCAGCGCGGCGCAGTCCTCGGCCGGCCGGGTCAGCAGCAGGCGCCAGCCAGTCACTCCTCGCCCGCCTCGCCGTAGACCGCGCGCAGAATGTCATCGGCGCCCTGGGCCAGCAGGGCATCCGCCACTTGCACACCCAGCTCGGCGGCCGATGCGCGAGGGCCACGAGCTTCGGCGCTGAGCAGCAGGCCGCCGCTAGGCTCGCCCACCAGGCCGCGCAGCCAGATCTGCTCGCCTTCCAGCACCGCATAGCAGGCAATTGGCACCTGGCAACCACCGTTGAGGTGCTTGTTCAGTGCGCGCTCGGCGGTTACCCGGCTGGCCGTGTCGGCGTGATGCAGGGGGGCCAGCAAGGCGTGGATTTCAGTATCGGCACTGCGGCATTCGATGCCGACGGCGCCCTGGCCACCGGCGGGCAGGCTGTCGTCGACACTGATGGAGGAACTGATGCGATCCTCGAATCCGAGGCGGATCAAGCCAGCGGCCGCGAGGATGATGGCGTCGTATTCGCCAGCGTCCAGCTTGGCCAGACGGGTATTGACGTTGCCCCGCAGAAAACGGATCTGCAGGTCGGGGCGACGGGTCAGTAACTGAGCCTGACGGCGCAGACTGGAGGTGCCCACCACGCTGCCTTCAGGCAACTCGTCGAGGCTGGCGTAGGTGTTGGAAACAAAGGCATCACGCGGGTCTTCGCGCTCGCAGATGCAGAACAGACCCAGGCCTTCCGGGAAGTCCATGGGCACATCTTTCATCGAGTGCACGGCGATATCGGCCTGGTTTTCCAGCAGCGCGGTTTCCAGTTCCTTGACGAACAGACCCTTGCCACCGATTTTCGACAAGGGCGAGTCCAATAGTTTGTCGCCGCGGCTGACCATGGGCACCAGGGTCACGACAAGACCCGGATGGGCCTCTTGCAGACGGGCTTTGACGTATTCGGCCTGCCACAAGGCCAGAGCACTTTTGCGGGTAGCGATGCGGATTTCGCGAGAGGACATGGATCAATCCGTACTGAATAGATACGGCAGATAATAACAGCTCAACCAAATCAGCTTTGACTTGTATCAGAAACCTAGCCTCCTCCCGACGCCAGGCTTCACCCATTGCAGGGGTCAAACCCTGGCTTAGAGCTGTTGCATCATCTTGCGCACGCCCGCCACATGCCGCCGGCTGACAATCAGCGCATCGCCATTGAGGCCCTTGAGGTACAACTGGAAGTGCCCCAACGGTGTGCGCTGCAGACGCTCGATACGCTCGCGGGCCACCAGCGCATTGCGGTGGATACGCACAAAGCGGTCGCCGAATTCATCTTCCAGAGCCTTCAGGGGCTCATCCAGAAGCACCTCGCCGCCCTCGTGGCGCAGGGTCACGTATTTATGGTCGGCGATGAAATACACCACCTGAGCCAGTGGGATGAGCTCGATGCCTTTGCGCGTACGGGCGCTGATATGGCTGCGCGGGCCGTTACCGCTTTCGGCCGCGGGCCGGGTCAGTGCCGCCAGTTGTACACGGTTGGGCTTCTCGGCCTTTTTCAAGGCCTCCAGCAACAGCTCGGAGCGCACTGGCTTGACCAGGTGGACGACGCCGCTGGCATCGAAGGCCTCCAGGGCGAATTCGTCCGGCGCAGCGCAGAACACCAGCGCCGGAGGCGTCTCGCGCTCGCACAGCTTGCCGGCGACCTGCAGACCGTCCAGCCCTGGCATGCGGACGTCGAGCAAGACGATATCCGGCTTCAGGCTGTCGATCAGGCTCAACGCCTCTTCGCCATTGGTGGCGCTAGGCTCCAGGACACTGTATCCCTCGAGCTCACTGACCATCCGGCTCAGGCGCTCGCGGGCTAGGGGTTCGTCATCAACGATCAGGACATTCATATTGCGCTGGATTCCTGCGTGAGTCTCGCACAAGGATAGCGTAGACAGGTGGAGTGACGTCCGTCACCGCGATCCACGCTAAGACTAGTGCGAAGGCCAAAAAGTGCCGCAAGTCGGGCACCAATATTTGCCCGTGCCTGCCCGATACCGCTCAAGGTCGGCTGATGCGCGACGACGTCGCAGGGAATGCTGGTATTCAACACAAAGCCCCCCTCGTGATTGTGGTCGCCGCCCACCCTGCCCGCACCCGTCTCGTTTGGTGGACGGATTGCCTGGCCCTGCGCGGTGTGAACTTGCTGGAGGGGGCCACTGCGAACACGCGAGGGGTGTTACGCAATTGTGCCGGTCCTCCTGTCCAACTGTAGACGGTTGCCAAGACGATATTGCTCAATCGATAAATATCGTTTGACCGATATCACCTTCCGCACTCAAGGCGCTCACCTCGCAGGAAGCACCTTCGACTGCGCCGACCTCAGTCTCTGCGCCCCCGAGGCCGGCGACAAGCCGCCCAGGTGTCCGGCGCAGAAAAAAGCTGCCGACCAGCGCCAGCGACAGCCCGGGCAACCCTGTTATTATCGGCGCCTGTTTTTCACGCCATCTTCCTTCAGCAGATCACGAGCGAATTCATGAGCACTGACAAGACCAATCAGTCCTGGGGCGGCCGCTTCAGTGAACCCGTCGACGCCTTCGTCGCCCGCTTCACCGCCTCTGTCACTTTCGACCAGCGCCTGTATCGCCATGACATCATGGGCTCCATCGCCCACGCCACCATGCTGGCCAAGGTCGGCGTGCTCACTGATGCCGAGCGCGACAGCATCATCGACGGCCTGAAGACCATCCAGGGCGAGATCGAGGCTGGCCGTTTCGACTGGCGCGTGGACCTCGAAGACGTGCACATGAACATCGAAGCGCGCCTGACCGACCGCATCGGCATCACCGGCAAGAAACTGCACACCGGCCGCAGCCGCAACGACCAGGTGGCCACCGACATCCGCCTGTGGCTGCGGGACGAGATCGACCTGATCCTCGGTGAAATCACCCGCCTGCAAAAAGGCCTGCTGGAGCTGGCCGAGCGTGAAGCCGAGAGCATCATGCCGGGCTTCACCCACTTGCAGACTGCCCAGCCGGTGACCTTCGGCCACCACATGCTGGCCTGGTTCGAGATGCTCAGCCGTGACTACGAGCGCCTGGTGGACTGCCGCAAGCGCACCAACCGCATGCCCCTGGGCAGCGCCGCGCTGGCCGGCACCACCTACCCGATCGACCGCGAGCTGACCTGCCAGTTGCTGGGCTTCGAAGGCGTGGGCGGCAACTCCCTGGACAGCGTTTCGGACCGGGACTTCGCCATTGAATTCTGCGCCGCCGCCAGCGTGGCAATGATGCACCTGTCGCGGTTTTCCGAAGAGCTGGTGCTGTGGACCAGCGCGCAATTCCAGTTCATCGACCTGCCGGACCGCTTCTGCACCGGCAGCTCGATCATGCCGCAAAAGAAAAACCCCGACGTGCCGGAACTGGTACGGGGCAAGAGCGGCCGGGTATTCGGCGCGCTGATGGGCCTATTGACCCTGATGAAAGGCCAGCCCCTGGCCTACAACAAGGACAACCAGGAAGACAAGGAACCACTGTTCGACGCCGCCGATACCCTGCGCGATTCGCTGCGGGCCTTCGCCGACATGATCCCGGCCATCAAGCCCAAGCACGCCATCATGCGCGAGGCGGCCCTGCGCGGTTTTTCCACCGCCACCGACCTGGCGGACTACCTGGTACGCCGTGGCCTGCCGTTCCGCGACTGTCACGAAATCGTCGGCCATGCGGTGAAGTACGGCGTGGAAACCGGCAAGGACCTGGCGGAAATGAGCCTGGAAGAGCTGCGCAAGTTCAGCGACCAGATCGAACAGGACGTGTTCGCCGTGCTGACCCTGGAAGGCTCGGTGAATGCCCGTAACCACATCGGCGGCACCGCACCGGCCCAGGTCCGGGCGGCAGTGGCCCGCGGCCAGGCCCTGCTGGCCAGCCGCTAAGCCCTTGCGAGCCTGCCCGCGCCGGCATCCTCTGCCGGTGCGAGCAGGTTCCTAGCGCCCTGACCTTCTGGCGGCCATCAGTGCCGCCTTGTCAGCGGCGATGCGCCGAGCGTTGGGGGTCTGCTCCAGGCGCTCGAGCAAGGCCCGGGCCTCGGGCATCTCGGCCAAAAAATCGATTCCGAACAACTTGTCCCCGACTATCAGGGCAAGGTTCACGCTGTACTGAAAATACAGGTCCGCCACACTCAGGCTGGCGCCCGCTACATAGGGGGCGAACCGGGCATGCCGGCGCAATGCGGCAAAGCCTTGTAGCAATTCGATCCCGGCCTTCTCCTTGATCGCATCGGGCAGGGTCGCGCCGAAGAACGCTTCGGGGAAACAGGCCCGGGCCGGCAGCTCTATGTACAGTTCGATCTCCTTGGCCAGTGCCAGCACCTGGGCACGTTCGAACGCGTCCTTCGGCAGCAGCGCCGGCGCCGGCCGCACCTGCTCCAGGTAATCGAGAATCGCACTGGTTTCGCTGATGAAGCCCTGCTCCACCTCCAGTACCGGAACCTTGCCCCGAGGGCTGATAGCCAGCGCCTCGGGGCTCTGGCCGGCGTAGAACAGCACCTCTTCGAAAGGCAGCCCCTTCTCCAGCAAGGCCAGCTTGACCATGTTGTAGTAGTTGCTGATGGCGAACCCATAGAGCTTGAACATCCCGTAGCCTCCAGGCCATGCAGGGGTTGGCAGGGGTTTTTTATAGAAGGTTAATCCCACTCTGGCCAGCAGCATCGAGCCGCTGAATACGAGTAAACTGGCGACCTTTCCTTGAGGAGCCTGCCATGAGCGAGCCAACCGATATCGACACCGACGAAGAAGAGTTCGCCGAAAATACCCTGATCGAAGCGATCGAGAACCAGATCGAAAGCGACAACCCACCAGCGGCCAAGGCCACGTTCAACAAGCTCACCCTGGTGGGCTACGAGCGCGAGGAAATCCTCAATCTGATGGCCCATGTACTGGCGATCGAGATCGACGCCATCCTCGAACAGGACCGCGCCTTCGACACCCAATGGTACGAAGCCGCCCTTCGCGCCCTGCCGGAACTGCCTCCCGAAAAGCAGTGACACCGCGCTGCCGGAGCGCAGGCTCCGGCACTCTTTCCCGCCCCTGCCTCGCGCCCCGACTACACTGCCACCACCCTGCGGCCAAATACCGCTGCACCCGGGGATAAAACTCCTCAGCGAACGCTGGACACGCCGCCTTTCTGCGTTCACCTTAAGAACGCTGACCTCTAATTCCTAGAAAGTCTGGAGTCCTTATGTCGTATACCCCTGAGTTGGTTGCCGAACTGGAAATCCTTGCACTCTTCAACCTGGACAACTCCCAGGAAGGCCTGAAAATCCATCAGACCGCCGCCCCTTCTGCCATCGCCGCCGCCCAACGCCTGTTTGACAAGGAACTGATCACCCAACCTGATGGAGGCTATCTGACCAGCCTCGGGCGGGACGCCGCTGAACATGCCCAGGGCCTGCTGACCATCCTGAACGTCAAAGAAGTCGCCTGAACAACCTGCATCGGCCTGCGGGGTTCCCGTCTGTCGGATTCCGTAGGCGCCTCCTTCTGAATACGCTAGAAATCTGGCGTCAAAAAATAAAATCAGTTTAAGGCTGAGCCCTGTCTGACGGTAAACTGCTCGCCGTCTTCAATACCGCCACGTTCGAGCTCCGCTTGAAATGCCCCATACCCATGAAATCCGTCCCGATCTGGATGAAGGAATCGATCGCAAGGTTCTCAGCCAACTGCGTGCGCGTTTCCTGAAGCTCAATGAAGGGCGCATGGCCCGGGCAATGGAAGGGCTGTCGACACGCCAGCAGTTGGTCCTCAACCTGTTGCCGCTGTTCTTTCACGTCAATCACCCGTTGTTGCCCGGTTATGTATCCGGAGCCACCCCGGCGGGGCTTTCCTGCTACGAACCCGACCCCCAGGCCCTGGCCGAAGCCCAGCGCCTGACCCGATCGTTTTCCTACAAGCCGCGCCACGGCAACCCGCCACGGCCGATTCATGGCCTGTTTCTCATGGGCAGCCTGGGGACCCTGGCCCAGGCAGACCAGAGCGACATGGACGTGTGGGTGTGCCATGCGCCGGATCTGGGAGAAAACGAGTTGGCCGAGTTGCAGAAGAAGTGCCAATTGCTGGAGACCTGGGCGGCCGGCCAGGGTGCTGAAGCTCATTTTTTCCTGATCGACCCCAATCGCTTTGTCCGCGGGGAGCGGGACACTCAGCTGAGTTCGGACGACTGCGGCACCACCCAGCACTACCTGCTGCTGGACGAGTTCTACCGCACCGCGATCTGGCTGGCCGGGCGCACGCCGTTGTGGTGGCTGGTACCGGTGTACGAAGAACGCCGTTACGAACAGTACATCGACACCCTGCTGTCCAAGCGCTTTGTCCCCGCCGAGGAAAACCTCGACCTGGGCCACATGGCACGCATTCCGCCCGGCGAGTTCATCGGCGCCGGGCTGTGGCAACTGTTCAAGGGCATCGAGTCGCCCTACAAGTCCGTACTCAAGCTGCTGCTGATCGAGGTCTATGCCAGCGAGCATCCCAAGGTCCAGTGCCTGAGCCTGCGCTTCAAGCAGGCGGTGTTTGCCAACCGTCTGGACCTGGATGAGCTGGACCCCTACATCGTGGTCTACCGGCGCATCGAGGAATACCTCAAGGCTCGCGGCGAGCCGGAGCGCCTGGAGCTGGTACGGCGCAGCCTGTACCTCAAGGTCAACCGCAAGCTTACCGTCGGCAACACCACCCGCAGCCCGAACTGGCAGCGCGCTCTACTGGAGCGCCTGGCCAGTGAATGGGGCTGGGACCAACGCCAACTGGCCTTGCTGGACAGCCGCAGCCAGTGGAAGGTGCGCCAGGTCAGCAGCGAGCGCAGGGCCCTGGTCAACGAGCTCAACTACAGCTATCGCTTCCTGACCCAGTTCGCCCGCACCGAGCAGGCCGCCAGCCTGATCAACAAGCGTGACCTGAATGTCCTGGGCCGGCGCCTGTACGCGGCCTTCGAGCGCAAGGCCGGGAAGATCGAGTTCATCAACCCCGGCATTGCCCCGGACCTGGCTGAAGACACCCTGACCCTGGTGCAGTCGCCGAACAAGAAGGAACCCGGACAGAACCATTGGGGACTGTACAACGGCAGCCTGACCGCCCTGGAGTGGGAGCATTTCGCCCCGATCAAGCGCAGTCGCGAGCTGCTGGAGCTGCTTACCTGGTGCCATCGCAACGGCGTGATCGACAGCAGTACCCGCCTGGCCCTGCACCCGGGCAGCAGCGACCTGAGCGAATTCGAACTGTTCAACCTGCTGGGCAGCCTGCAGCAGACCGTGCCACTGCCTTTGACGACGGTCAGCGAGGAACAGTTGCTGCACGCCGCCGTGCCCGGCGAAGTGCTGATCCTGGTGAACGTCGGGGTCGACCCCCTCAAGCACCACCGCGACCTGAACATTCTGATGACCACCGAGCGCACCGACTCCCTGAGCTATGCCGGGGTACGCGAGAATCTGGTGCTGACCCTGGATCAGGTCACCCTCAATAGCTGGAACGAGGTAATGGTCGGTCGCTACGACGCCGAGCATGCGCTGCTCGACTGCCTGCGGGACTACCTGAACAACCTGCCGAGCGGCACGCAGCCGCGGCTGCGGGTACGCTGCTTCTGTCACAACCGCGCGCAATTCATTGCCCGCCGGGTGGAAGAACTGTTCGAAACCGCGCACAACCTGTTGCTCAGCCAGCTCAACTACCGCTACCTGATCCAGGTGCAGCAGCACTACCACGTGCTTGAACTGGTGCCCGGGCAGGTTCGGCACCGGGCCATGGCAACCCCTGCCGCATTGCTGGAGTACCTGGGGCAGGAGCAGAGCCGCTACAGCCCACTGCACCTTGACCCGATGGCCCTGGAAGACCACGACCTGGCGCTGATCCTGCCCATGGGCCAGCCGGACTGCATCCAGGTGTTCTATCGGATCATCGACGAGTACGCGGAGCTTTACGTGCTCGATGAGTACAACGCGCTGTGGCAGCAGACCCTGCCCTATCACGACGAACACAGCCTGCTGGTGCCCCTGCAGCGCTTCCTGCAGTCGATTCTCTACCGCCGCGAGGCGCTGCTGCCGATGGACAGCAACCAGCCCGAGAAACCTTTGGACACACTCTACTTGCAGATTCTGCCCTCAGGCACGGGCCGCGCACGTCGGGTAGAGCCGCGGCCAGCCCCACCGACGCCGGTGGACAAAGCCTTCTATGACGTACAGGCGATCATCGGCAAGGCCGCACCGGGCCAGGTGCAGGTCTCGCTGTACTGCAATCAACGGGAGTTTTCCGATCTGGAATATGGCGATCAACTGTTCGCCGCGGTGGCCCAGGAAATCGTCGGGCAGCGCCATGAAACAGAGCGCTATCGCTGCTACATCACTGACCTGGATCTTTCAGGGCTGCTCGGTGACGTGCAAAGCCCGAGCATCCTGTATCTGCGCTACAAGGCCAGCCTGGAGCGCGCACTGAACGACGCGCTCGAGCAGGTCTAGCCAAGGATCAGAGGTGGTAGTCGCCTGCGGCTTCCGGCTGGTATTCAACTTCCAGCAGGGTCAGCTTCAAGGTCTTGCCACCCGGAGCCGGCCAGTCGATGTACTGGCCTACCTGCAGGCCCAGCAGAGCGCTGCCCACCGGTGCCAGGATGGAAATCTTGCCTTCGTCGGCGTTGGCGTCCTGTGGATACACCAGGGTCAGGTGGTAGTCCTTGCCGCTGCTTTCTTCACGGCAGTGCACACGCGAATTCATGGTTACGACACCGGCCGGTACTTCATCGTGACCCACCAGCGTTTCGGCACGATCCAACTCGGTTTGCAGTGCAATGACACCTGGCAGCGAGTCGTCCAGACTGTCGATCAGGCGCTCCAGACGTTGCACGTCAAGGCGGGTAAGGATGATGGATGGTGCAGTACTCATGATCCTGGCTGACTCCTATTTTTTCTGCACAAAAAAGCAAAACCCCGCCAAATAAGACGGGGTTCTCACCGGCCTCGATGTAGCGAGGCGAAGCTGGACACTATCACAGCACACTGAATAAACAAACCGTACGAGTACGAAGCTAAATCTCGCCTGCCGCCGCACTCTGTTTGCGCTGCAGCGCCTGGGCGCAGATCACTCGCCGGCGCTGATCATCGGCCGAACGCCATTCACGGATGTCCTCCACATGGCGAAAACAGCCGCGACAGACCTTCTCCTCATCGAGGCGACAAAGGCTGATGCACGGTGAACTCACCGCCGGGCTGACGTTGCTGTAGAGCGGCTTGGGCGGTCGGGCCGGGGCGGGCTGGGTCACGGTATCAGAGCCCTTCGAACTCAAGCTTGATGTCGGCCTGCTCCAGGACAATGCGTTCCAGCATTTCCCCCAACTGCTCTTCGCTCTTGTCGCACATCCAGCGCTCGCTTTCCTCGTCGTAGTCGAAGTGGAAACCACCCGAACGCGCGGCCAGCCAGAGTTGGCGCAAAGGCTCCTGGCGACTGAAGATCACCTGGCTGCCGTTGTCGAACTTGACGGTGAGCACCCCGGCCGAGCTTTCCAGGTCGATGTCCAGGTCGCTCTCATCGAAAATATCCTCCAGCGTCTGCTGGGTGGCATCCACCAGGTCGTGAAAACGGGCTTCAGTCAAACTCATTGCGGGAACCTCGAAAAGTGTCTACTCACGCTCAAGCGCCGCAAGATACGGGCGCTCCCCGGCGAATGCAAAGGATACCGAACGAGGAAATAAATGCGACGCCCATTGCACGAGCGCCCGACCAAAGCCACCGGCCGGGCCTTGGCAAAGGCCCGCTGGACGGGAGTTACGCTGCATAGGCAAGCTGCCGGGTGGCCGGTATACTCGGGCGCAATTTACGCATTCTCAAGGATTTCGCCATGAAGCGCCTGATCTCTTCCCTTGCTGCGCTCGTCGCGGTTGCTTGCCTCGTTACCGCCTGCGGCCAGAAAGGCCCGCTGTACCTGCCTGATGACAGCAAATCCCCTGAAGAGCAGGCGAAGTCGCAATCGCAATCGCAGTCGCACAAGCACGACACCTACTAAGGGCAAACCATGGACGCTTTTAACTACCGCGACGGGGAGCTGTTCGCGGAAGGCGTAGCCCTGTCCGCCATTGCCGAACGTTTCGGTACGCCCACCTACGTCTATTCCCGTGCGCACATCGAAGCCCAGTACCAGGCCTATGCCCAGGCCCTGGCCGGCATGCCGCACCTGGTCTGCTTCGCCGTAAAAGCCAACTCCAACCTGGGCGTACTGAATGTCCTGGCGCGCCTGGGCGCCGGTTTCGATATCGTCTCCCGGGGCGAGCTGGAGCGGGTCCTGGCTGCGGGCGGGCAAGCCGACAAGATTGTCTTCTCCGGTGTTGGCAAGACCCGTGACGACATGCGTCGTGCCCTGGAAGTCGGCGTCCACTGCTTCAACGTCGAGTCCGCCGAAGAGCTGGAGCGCCTGCAGCTGGTAGCGGCCGAGCTGGGCGTTCGTGCACCGGTCTCGCTGCGGGTCAATCCGGACGTGGATGCCGGTACCCACCCCTATATCTCCACCGGGCTCAAGGAAAACAAGTTCGGCATCGACATTGCCACCGCCGAGGACGTGTACATCCGCGCCGCGCAGCTGCCGAACCTGGAAATCGTCGGTGTCGACTGCCATATCGGCTCGCAACTGACCACCCTGGAACCCTTTATCGACGCCCTCGACCGCCTGCTGGACCTGGTGGACCGCCTCGGTGAATGCGGCATCTACCTTCGCCACATCGATCTGGGTGGCGGCCTGGGCGTGCGCTATCGCGACGAAGAGCCACCGCTGGCCGCCGACTACGTCAAGGCCGTGCGCGAGCGCCTGGACGGTCGCGACCTGGCCCTGGTATTCGAACCGGGCCGCTTCATCGTGGCCAACGCCGGCGTCCTGCTGACCCGGGTCGAATACCTCAAGCACACCGAACACAAGGATTTCGCCATCGTCGACGGCGCCATGAACGACCTGATCCGCCCGGCGCTGTACCAGGCCTGGATGGATGTCAGCGCCGTGCGCCCGCGAGATGCCGAACCCCGTACCTACGACATCGTCGGCCCGATCTGTGAAACTGGCGACTTCCTCGCCAAGGAACGCACCCTGGCCCTGGCCGAGGGTGACCTGCTGGCGGTGCATTCCGCTGGTGCCTATGGTTTCGTCATGAGCTCGAACTACAACACCCGCGGCCGTGCCGCAGAAGTACTGGTCGATGGTGACCAGGCTGTTGAAGTACGTCGCCGCGAGACGGTAGCCGAGTTATTCGCTGGCGAAAGCCTGCTGCCGGAGTAAGACCATGCTGCTGCGTTTTACCAAGATGCACGGCCTGGGCAATGACTTCATGGTTCTCGACCTGGTCAGCCAGCACGCGCATATTCTGCCCAAGCACGCCAAACAATGGGGTGATCGCAATACCGGGATCGGCTTCGATCAGTTGCTGATCGTCGAGGCCCCGAGCAACCCGGATGTGGATTTCCGCTACCGGATCTTCAACTCCGACGGCTCCGAAGTGGAACAGTGCGGCAATGGTGCACGCTGCTTTGCCCGCTTCGTGCTGGACAAGCGCCTGACCACCAAGCGCCAGATCCGCGTCGAGACCAAGAGCGGCGTGATCGAGCTGGATATCCGCAACGACGGCCAGATCAGCGTCAACATGGGCGCGCCGCGCCTGGTACCGGCGGACATTCCGTTCCAGGCCCCGGCCCAGGCCGACAGCTACACCCTGGACGTCGATGGCCGCCAGGTGCAGTTGGCCGCGGTGTCCATGGGCAACCCCCATGCCGTGTTGCGGGTGGATGACATCAACAGCGCGCCGGTGCACGAGCTGGGTCCGAAGATCGAACACCACCCGCGCTTCCCGGCGCGGGTCAACGTCGGTTTTCTCCAGGTCCTGGACCGCCAGCGCGCGCAACTGCGGGTCTGGGAACGCGGCGCCGGGGAAACCCAGGCCTGCGGCACCGGCGCCTGCGCTGCTGCTGTGGCCGCGATCAGCCAGGGGTGGATGGATTCGCCCCTATTGATCGACCTGCCGGGCGGGCGCCTGTCCATTGAATGGGCAGGCCCTGGCCAACCGGTGATGATGACCGGCCCGGCAGTGCGCGTATACGAAGGACAGGTGCGTCTTTAAGTGAGCGAAATCCATGACTGATCAGCCGCAGGTTCCTGCCGAAACGCCCGACCAATCACCGTCCGAAAACCTGGAGGCGGCAGCCGTCGCCGCCTACCTGGAGGCCCATCCGGACTTCTTCGTCGACCACGATGAACTGCTCCCGGCCTTGCGCATTCCCCATCAGCGCGGCGACACCGTATCGCTGGTGGAGCGGCAGATGAAGATCCTGCGCGAGCGCAACATCGAGATGCGCCATCGCCTGTCGCAGCTGATGGACGTGGCCCGGGACAACGACCGGCTGTTCGACAAGACCCGCCGCCTGATCCTCGCGCTGATGGACGCCACCAGCCTGGAAGAAGTGGTGATGAGCGTCGAAGACAGCCTGCGCCAGGATTTCCAGGTGCCCTTCGTCAGCCTGATCCTGTTCAGCGACAGCGCCATGCCGGTGGGTCGCTGGGTCTCCGCCGCCGAAGCCCAGGGCGCCATCGGCGGCCTGTTGTCCGAAGGCAAGAGCGTCAGCGGCAGCCTGCGCGAACACGAGCTGGATTTCCTTTTCGGCGAAGAGCAGCGCAAGCAGATCGGCTCTACCGCTGTGGTGGCCCTGGCGCATCAGGGCATGCATGGCGTACTGGCGATCGCCAGCCGTGATCCGCAGCACTACAAGAGCTCGGTGGGCACCCTGTTCCTCAACTACATCGCCGAAGTCACCGGCCGCGTTCTGCCGCGCTTCACCCACTCGCTGCGCTCGGTACGCTGACCATGCAACAACAGCTGGACGCCTACTGCGCGCATCTGCGCAGTGAGCGCCAGGTGTCGCCCCACACCCTGCAAGCCTACCGGCGCGACCTCGAGAAGGTGCTGGGGTTCTGCGAGAAAATGCAGGTGCGCAGCTGGACCGACCTGGACATCCAGGGCCTGCGCAGCCTGATTGCCCGCCTGCACCAGCAGGGCCAGTCGTCCCGCAGCCTGGCGCGCCTGCTGTCAGCGGTACGCGGGCTCTACCACTACCTGAACCGCGAAGGCTTGTGCACTCACGACCCGGCCAACGGCCTGGCGCCGCCCAAGGGCGAACGACGCCTGCCCAAGACCCTGGACACCGACCGCACCCTGCAGTTGCTCGATGGCGCCGTGGAAGACGACTTCCTGGCCCACCGCGACCAGGCGATTCTCGAACTTTTCTACTCCTGCGGCCTGCGCCTTTCCGAACTGACCAGCCTCAACCTCGATCAGTTGGACCTGGCGGACGGCCTGGTGCAGGTCCATGGCAAGGGCAGCAAGACCCGGGTCCTGCCGGTGGGCAAGAAGGCTCGGTCAGCCCTGGAGCAATGGCTCCCCCTGCGCGCCCTGAGCAACCCGCCTGATGGTGCCCTGTTCGTCAGCCAGAAGGGCCGGCGCCTGGGGCCGCGGGCCATCCAGCTGCGGGTCAAGGCCGCCGGCGAGCGCGAACTGGGGCAGAACCTGCACCCACACATGCTGCGCCATTCCTTTGCCAGCCATTTGCTGGAATCCTCCCAGGACCTGCGCGCCGTGCAGGAACTGCTGGGGCATTCGGACATCAAGACCACGCAGATCTACACCCACCTGGACTTCCAGCACCTGGCGGCGGTCTACGACAGCGCCCACCCACGGGCCAAACGCAACAAAGGCGGTGAGTAATGACCATCAAGCTGATCACCTTCGACCTCGACGATACCCTGTGGGATACCGCCCCGGTCATCGTCAGTGCCGAAGCCACCCTGCGCCAGTGGCTGACCGAACACGCACCGAATCTCGGAGGCGTGCCGGTGGAGCATCTGTGGGCCATTCGCGAGCGGGTGCTGCTCGCCCAGCCGAACCTCAAGCACAGGATCAGCGCCCTGCGCCGCCAGGTGCTGTTTCATGCCCTGGAAGAAGCCGGGTATGACCATGCCCAGGCCAACCAGTTGGCCGACCAGAGTTTTGAAGTTTTCCTGCATGCCCGGCATCAGCTGGAGATCTTTCCAGAAGTCCAGCCGACCCTGGAAGCCCTGGCCAATCACTTCGCCCTTGGCGTGGTCACCAACGGCAACGCCGACGTGCGCCGCCTGGGCCTGGCGGACTATTTCAAGTTCGCGCTGTGCGCCGAGGACATCGGCATCGCCAAGCCCGACGCCCGGCTGTTCCACGAAGCCTTGCAGCGTGGCGAAGCGACTGCCGACACCGCCGTGCATATCGGCGACCACCCGGGGGATGACATTGCCGGCGCACAGCAGGCAGGGCTGCGTGCGATCTGGTTCAATCCCAACGGCAAGACCTGGGAAGCCGAACGCGCTCCAGACGCCGAGATCCGCAGCCTGATTGAACTACCCGGGCTGCTTGCCCGCTGGCATCGCGGCGCCTGAACCGGCGCTTTCGCGAGCAAGCTCGCTCCTACAGCAAGCGCCGGCGCTCGGCGCCGTTTCCGAGAAGGGTGCCCATGAAAAAGCCCGCAGCGACGGCGGGCTTTTTCAGCAAGCAAGGTGCAAGGCTCAGATAGGCCGGCTGCCGTACTTGTTATCAGGCTTCTTGGGCGGATCGGCGACCACGTTGGCCTCGACTTCCTGCACTTTGCCGCCACGGGCCAGGAACTCTTCCATGGCACGCGCCAGTGCATCACGCTCCTTGTTCTTGGCTTCGACACTCGGCAGCTCGTCTACCGAGACGGCAGCCTTGGCCTTGCCTTTGGCGGTTGGAGCAGGAACATCACTGCCATCGTCTTCCGCCACATCGTCGGCGGCCGCTTCAAGACCTTCTTCGGTTTCGTCTTCGTCACCTACTTCGAGGTCGTCGTTTTCCAGATCATCGTCGCTCATGTTCTACCTCATGACTTGCGAAAAGCAGATTAGTTATAGCCCAGCTGTGCCGACTGTCGAAGGCCGCTGGAAAAAAATCAACGTCCACTGATACTCAGCGGCTTATGCCTTATCACCGTGCAAGGTGGCAAGGACTTTGCGAGCACCGCCATGATCGCGATGCTCGCCCAGATAAACGCCTTGCCAGATGCCCAACGCCAGACGCCCCGCCGCTACCGGCAAAGTCAGCTGACAGCCTAGCAAACTGGCCTTGAAGTGCGCCGGCAGGTCATCCGCGCCTTCGTCGTTATGTTCGTACCCGGCCATGCCTTGAGGCACCAGGGTGTTGAAGTAACGCTCGAAGTCACGCCGTACCGCCGGATCGGCGTTCTCGTTGATGGTCAACGAGGCCGAGGTATGTTGCAGCCACAGATGCAGCAGACCAACCCGACATGCCTTCAACTCAGGCAGGCCGGCGAGCAACTCGTCCGTCACCAGATGAAAGCCCCGGGGCCTGGCCCGCAGGGTAATCAGGGTCTGTTGCCACATACCGATCTCCACGCTTCGGCGCGCATTCTAGCGCGCTCAGGGAAAAAACAAAGCGCCGAATAATCCTGCTTTAGTGTAAGCATTTGCCCTGCCGGAAATCGTCACGGCAAACACGCCAATGCTTGTCAGAAAATCCTTTCAGCCTTTCTCAATGACAAACATCAGGCAAAAAAATGCCCGGCCGGAGCCGGGCTTTTTTTCTTGCGCGATTACAGGTTGTAACCACGCTCGTTGTGTTGTGCCAGATCGAGGCCGACCGCCTCTTCTTCCTCGCTCACCCGCAGCCCCATGACCGCGTCCAGAACCTTGAGGATGATGAAGGTGACGATCGCGGTGTAGATCACCGTGAAACCCACGCCCTTGGCCTGGATCCAGACCTGAGCGGCAACATCGGTCACGGTGCCGAAGCCACCCAGGGACGGAGCAGCGAACACACCGGTGAGGATCGCACCGAGAATACCGCCGATGCCGTGCACGCCAAAGGCGTCCAGGGAATCGTCATATCCCAGCTTGCGCTTGAGGCTGGTGGCGCAGAAGAAGCACACCACACCGGCCGCCAGACCGATGATCAGGGCGCCCATCGGGCCAACGGTACCGGCAGCCGGAGTGATTGCCACCAGGCCTGCGACCACACCCGAAGCGATGCCCAGCGCGCTAGGCTTGCCGTGGGTGATCCACTCGGCAAACATCCAGCCCAGGGCGGCGGCAGCCGTCGCGATCTGCGTGACCAGCATGGCCATGCCGGCGGTGCCGTTGGCGGCAGCGGCGGAACCGGCGTTGAAGCCGAACCAGCCGATCCACAGCATGGCTGCGCCCATCAGGGTGTAACCCAGGTTGTGTGGCGCCATCGGCGTGGTCGGGAAACCCTTGCGCTTGCCCAGCACCAGGCAGGCCACCAGGCCCGCGATACCGGCGTTGATGTGCACTACGGTGCCGCCGGCAAAGTCCAGCACGCCCCAGTCGCCCAGCAGCGAGCCCGGACCGCTCCAGACCATATGGGCGATCGGCGCATACACCAGGGTGAACCACACGCCCATGAAGATCAGCATGGCGGAGAATTTCATCCGCTCGGCGAAGGCACCGACGATCAGCGCTGGAGTGATGATGGCGAAGGTCATCTGGAAGGTGACGAACACCGCTTCAGGGAACAGCGCAGCCGGGCCGGTCAGGCTGGCCGGGGTGATGCCCGCCAGGAAGGCCTTGGAGAAACCGCCCACGAAGGAATTGAGGTTGACCACGCCGGCTTCCATCCCGGTGGTGTCGAACGCCATGCTGTAGCCGTAGATGAACCACAGGACAGTGATCAGGCCGGTAATGGCGAAGCACTGCATCATTACCGAAAGAATGTTTTTCGACCGCACCATGCCGCCGTAGAACAGCGCCAGGCCAGGAATGGTCATGAACAGCACCAGGGCTGTGGAGGTCAGCATCCAGGCGGTATCGCCGGAGTTGAGGACTGGAGCCGCCGCTTCGTCTGCCGCCATGGCCAGGCCTGGCATTACGAGGGACAAAAGGGCTCCTAGCCCTGCGAATTTACGCAGAGTCATATTGTTTTCTCCTGGGGCGTTGGGTTTGGCGGCTTAGATTGCGTCGGTATCGGTTTCGCCGGTACGGATGCGAATAGCCTGTTCCAGATTGACCACGAAGATCTTGCCGTCACCGATCTTGCCGGTGTTGGCGGCCTTGGTTATCGCCTCGATAACCCGGTCAAGATCCTTGTCGTCAATGGCGACATCGATCTTCACCTTGGGCAGGAAATCCACCACGTACTCCGCACCGCGATACAGCTCGGTGTGACCCTTCTGCCGGCCGAAGCCTTTGACTTCAGTGACGGTAATGCCCTGCACGCCGATCTCGGACAGCGACTCGCGCACGTCGTCCAACTTGAACGGCTTGATGATGGCAGTGACTAGCTTCATGAAACTCTCTCCCGAATTGGTGGACTTGCCCCAGGAAAACAAACCCGACTCAAGTCTAAGCGCAGTGCCTGGCTTTGTAACGCACCGTCGGCCTTCCTCAGCCCGACCGACGCCAGCTAACCGCTGTCTGACGAAACACTCCCCGCTCCGCCTGCCGCACTGCATTCGTCACAGCGACTGCATCAGTGCATGGGTCACCAGGGTCTAAGCAGAAAGCTTGCCAGCTCGGGAAAAATCAGTGATTTCAGTCCCTTGCCCCGAGCCGGCAGGGAATGCGGGAAAACGGCACCCGGGATACGCACAAAAACGGTGCGCTGGCGCCCGGCCAGATGCGCGAAAAACGTGCAACCCGGGGCCACCTGGAGCGTCGTTGCTGCGTGATACACTGCGGGCCGACTGCAATTCAGGACTCTCCCATGCTCGCGCCCAAAGACCTTCTCGACGCCCTGAGCGGCCACGCCTCGCGGTTGCTCAGCGGTGAAACACCCCTGCCCCGCAATGAAATCGAAAGCCAGCTCAAGGCCCTGCTACAAAGCGGCTTCAGCAAGCTGGACCTGGTCAGCCGGGAAGAATTCGACAGCCAGATGGTGGTCCTGGCCCGCACTCGCGCGCGCCTGGAAAGCCTCGAAGCCAAGGTGGCGGAGCTGGAAGCCCGGCTGAACCCGGTAGCGCAGTGATCTGAATCCGGGTTCGCCGGCAGGCCGGCTCCTACAGACCTGTCCTGTAGGAACTGGCTTGCCGGCGAAGGCTCGTGCACCGACGACATATCCTGTGCCCATTCGGGCGCTCCTCTGGCCAGCCCCCTCATCTATCCTTGCAGCACCGCAGGACGCGGTTCCCGCTGTCGCAAGGAAGCTCTCCCCATGTCCCTGGCAATCATCCACAGCCGTGCCCAGGTCGGCGTCCAGGCTCCGGCTGTCAGTGTTGAAGTGCACCTGGCCAACGGCTTGCCGAGCCTGACCCTGGTGGGCCTGCCGGAAGCCGCGGTCAAGGAAAGCAAGGACCGGGTGCGCAGTGCAATCCTCAATGCCGGGTTCAACTTTCCGGCCCGGCGCATCACCCTCAACCTGGCGCCGGCGGACCTGCCCAAGGACGGCGGGCGCTTCGATCTGGCCATCGCCCTGGGCATCCTTGCCGCCAGCGTGCAGGTGCCGGCCCTGGCCCTGGACAACATCGAATGCCTGGGGGAGCTGGCACTCTCCGGCGCGGTGCGCCCGGTACGCGGCGTACTGCCCGCCGCACTGGCGGCACGCGACGCCGGGCATACCCTGCTGGTGCCCCGGGCCAATGCCGAAGAAGCCTGCCTGGCCAGCGGCCTAAAGGTGATCGCGGTGGATCATCTGCTGGAGGCCGTTGCCCATTTCAACGGCCACGCGCCGATTGCGCCCTATGTCAGCGACGGCCTGGTGCAGAGCCACTTCCCCTACCCCGATCTCAGCGAAGTGCAAGGCCAGCTCGCCGCCAAGCGCGCCCTGCTGATCGCCGCGGCGGGCGCCCACAACCTGTTGTTCAGCGGCCCGCCAGGCACCGGCAAGACCCTGTTGGCCAGCCGCTTGCCCGGCCTGCTGCCACCGCTGCAGGAAGATGAAGCCCTGGAAGTCGCGGCGATCCAGTCGGTGGCCAGCCACAAGCCCCTGCGCTACTGGCCACAGCGGCCGTTTCGCCAGCCCCACCATTCGGCTTCGGGTGCGGCACTGGTCGGAGGCGGCTCGAAACCCCAGCCCGGGGAAATCACCCTGGCCCATCACGGCGTGCTGTTTCTCGATGAACTGCCGGAGTTCGACCGCAAGGTCCTGGAAGTGCTGCGCGAGCCCATGGAGTCCGGGCAGATCGTCATTGCCCGAGCCCGGGACCGGGTGCAGTTCCCGGCACGCTTCCAATTGGTGGCAGCGATGAACCCCTGCCCCTGTGGATATCTTGGCGAGCCCAGCGGACGCTGCCGTTGCACACCGGAGCAGATCCAGCGCTATCGCAACAAGTTATCCGGGCCGCTGCTGGATCGCATCGACCTGCACCTGACCGTGGCCCGCGAAGCCACCGCCCTCAACCCCGAGCCGCAACCGGGCAATGACAGCGCCGCAGCCGCCACCAGGGTCGCCGGGGCCCGCGAGCTGCAACGCGAGCGCCAGGGCTGCGCCAACGCCTTTCTCGACCTGCCCGGCCTGCGTCGCCACTGCAAATTATCCACAACCGACGAGCGCTGGCTGGAAGCGGCCTGCGAACGCCTGGGCCTGTCGTTGCGGGCCGCTCACCGTTTGCTCAAGGTGGCGCGTACCCTGGCGGACCTGGAACAGGCCGCGCGAATCAGCCGCGAGCACCTGGCCGAAGCCCTGCATTACCGGCCCAGCGCCGATTGAAGGTTCATTCCCGGGGCAGGTCTACCAAGGGTGTTGGCCGCACTTCGGTCTGACGCCCATCCTGGATCTGGCTGACACGGCTCAGGGCTTTATCCACCGCGGCTTTATCGGCCAACAGGCTGTAGCGAATCTGGAATTGCCGCTGCTCCTTGGCGCCAATGCTCGGCACTAGATGCAACGGGCGCTGGTAACGGCGGTTGTAGGAAAAGCTGGTGCCCGGTTCCAAACCCGTCACATAACCCTGGCCCTGGGTGTCGGTGTTTTTCCACAGGGAAAACACCGGCAGTTGTCGAGTGTTGAAGCCCAGGGAAACACCCAGGCTCCCGGCCTTGTTATGCAACACCGCCAGGGTCTCGCCCTGAGCGTCGGCGTAGGGCACGAGGTTGTACACGGTTTCGTCGTAGTCGCGGGTCGGGCCGCGATAGGTCTGCCAGTCCGCCAGGTCGGCCCGGGCCTTGTCATTGAACGGCGAAACCTGCTTCACCGGCGCGGCGAACTTCGCCCCCTGCTCCAGGAACGGCGTACTGAAGTTACTGTGGTAGAGCGCCTGGTATTCCTTGGGGTAGTCGCCGTTGTTGGTCAGGGTGTCGTTGAGCGCAAACCGGGTGCTGCCGGGTTCGGTCACCAGTTCGGTGGCGACGCTGAAATCCACTTTCTTGAACGCCTGCTCCTTGAGCTCGCCCCGCAGGTGAATGGCATACGGCGGTTGCTCGTCGATATGCAGCGTGACCTTGCTCGCCGGGATGTTGGCCGCGCGGCCGTGCAGGGTCAGCAGCTCGCCATTGTCCAGGCCCGGGTGCCCGACCCACTCATAGCCACAGCGGGCCACCAGTTCGTTGAAGCCCTCCAGCCAGCCCAGGCCACCGCGGCCGTTAAGCTCGATGAAGGCCGGGTTGACCACCTCCTTGACCGGCGAATCCCAGCCCAGGCGCACATCGCCCACCGAAGCCTGCAGCACGTTCATGCCCCGGGTCGGCACCACCGAGAGCTGCATCACGCCGTTGTCGATGTCGACGATGCTCACCCCCTCCTGGCGTCCGCCATGCAGGGTGCGCAGGGTCACGGAAAACGGCCGCTCGGTCTTGACCCCCAACTGTTCACTGGTCAGGTGCAGGTTGCGGGGAGCCTTGTCGGTATCGAGCAATACATAGTCCCAGGCCATGGCGTGGGAGGTGGCGGCCAGCGCGCCAAGGGTGACCAGCAGTTTCAGCGGAGTCATGCAGGAGTGCCTTTTTTGGAGTTGTGCGGTTTTTATAGCCCTGAAGAATCGTTTCAGCAAGGCCAAAAACCCCAACTAGCCGGACAAACTCCACTCCGCTGGCCGTTTCCTGTCAGCCCTCGAATCCCAGCAGCAGGCCAGCCACTTCCATGACTTCCTGCAACGCCGACTGGGCAGCTTCGGGGGAAGCCCGCAGCAACAGGTCATCGGCGTAACCCATGGTCTGGGCGAACAGTTGCCTTGCCGCGCGCTCGGGGCTGGCGCAGCGGAATACCCCCGTGCGGACCCCATCGGCAATGATCGCCGCCAGCATGTCCCGCCACTGGCCGTTGATCCTCAGGTAGGCCTGCGCCAGCTCGGCGTCATGCATGGCTTCGTCCCAGGCATCGAGCCACAGCGCCCAGCCGGCTTCGGCGGAATCGGGCAGGCAGTCACGGAGAAACCCCAGCAAGGCGTCCATGGGCGCGGCACCGCGCAGGGGCTGGCCCACCGCCTCCAACTGGTCATCGGCAAACCGCACGAAGGCTTCGCGGCGCAGCCCCTTCCAGTCACTGAAGTAGTGATAGACGTGGCTGCGAGACAGCCCCGCATGCTCGGCCAGGTCACGGGTGGAAACCTCGGCGAAACCCTTGCTGCGGAATAATTCCAGGGCCGCCTGGATGATCTGGTCTTTACGGTCGTTACGCGACATGTGCAATCAGGCCTCTTGGCGCCAGGATGGACGGCGCTTGCATTTTGAGCGTTCGCTCAAAGATAATTGAGCAGTCGCTCAATATTAACCGTTATCACTCTTGTGGTGCACTCATGTCCGCCGTCACCCCACTCATCGTCGTGGATCCAACCCAGAAAATCGGCCAGCAGACCGCCAGCCAGACCCTCAAGGCCATTGCCCGGGCCTATCCGGGCAAGCTGTTCGTCACCTTGTCCCTGGTGGCCCTGGAAAACGCCCTGCTGCTGGCCTACCCGCTGTTCGCCGGCTTCGCCGTGGATTCGATCCTGCGGGGCGACGCTGCCCATGCGCTGATCTATGCCCTGGTGGTGCTGGGCTTCTGGGTGGTGGGCGCGGCGCGGCGTGCAGTGGACACCCGTACCTTCACCCGCATCTACGCGGACCTGGCGGTGCCGGTGATTCTCAACCAGCGCCTGCAACAGCAGGACACCTCCACCGCCGCGGCGCGGGTGGTGCTGGCCCGGGAGTTCGTCGACTTCTTCGAAAAGCACGTGCCGACCATCGCCACGGCCCTGGTGTCGATCGTCGGGGCGGCAGTGATGCTGCTGGTGATCGAACCCTGGATCGGCCTCGCCTGCCTCACGGCGCTGTTGCTGTGCATGACCCTGCTGCCACGTTTTGCCCGGCGCAACCAGCAACTGCACGAACGCCTGAATAACCGGCTGGAAAAGGAAATCGGCCTGGTGGCCAGGGTCGGCGCGGTCTCGCTGCAGCGTCACTATCGCCTGCTGTCGCGGCTGCGCATCGGGCTCTCGGATCGGGAAGCCGCGGCCTATCTGTTCCTTGGCGCTGTGGCAGCGGTGCTGTTCGTCATTGCCATCAGCCAGTTGGCGCTGTCGCCCGAGATCAAGGCCGGCCATGTGTATGCGGTGATGACCTACCTGTGGACCTTTGTCAGCAGCGTCGATGAAGCACCGACCATGGTCGATCAACTGGCGCGCCTGCGGGACATCGGCAAGCGCGTGGACCCGGGGCTCGGTGAACCGACCGAACCCCGGTGAAGCTCAGAACGGCCGGATGCGATAGCCGCCGGAGTTCTGCTCGGCGAACTTGTAGTAGGCCGAGAGGTTGACCTTCTCGCTGATGTGCTGGGCGAACGACACCCCGTCATCGCCCCAGACCCGGCCCACATGGCTGTAGGCAAAGGCCTGGGCCGCCCACTTCTTGTCGCCCTTGGACATGTTGTTCATGGCCACGTAGCCGGACGACTGGCCGGACATGCCACTGACCTTGCCGCTGACATCGTTCTGGCCATTGGTCACCGGCGAGATGAACACCTTGGCGCTGGAAGTCCGGGCCTCGGCGTACTGCGAGAGCTTCTGGTTTTCCGAGTGGTTGAGCACCAGCAGGACCTTGCCCTGAAGCTGGCTGGCGGTGGGCCAGGACTTGCCCTTGAGGTTGCCCTGCAAGGCGCTTGCGCTGCTGCCGATGTGCGTGGCCAGGTCCTGGGGGGTATAGAGCTTGCCCTGGAAGACCCGGGTCACCAGCTCATCGAAATCCTTGGGCGTGCGCCCCGAGCTTTCCTTCGACCAGCCCTGCTTCTTGTCGAGGATCACCGTGATGGGAAAGTGCCCGGGGTGGTTGTCGCTCCAGTTCTTGACGTCGTTGAGGCAGGCTTCGAGATCGTTCTTGCCGGTGCCATCGCCCGTGCAATTGTTGTCGTTGCCGGACTGGAACAGGGTGCCGGGGTTGTGCCGCACGAACCAGTGCCGGGGCGAGCCGCCGGTCACCGCATCGCGCTGGTCCCAGAAGTCCAGTTCCAGGGTGCGCACACTGTCGAGCACGCTGCTGAAGGTGCTTGCGTATTGCTTCTCGTAGCAGTTGTGACAGGCCACCTGGGCGATGCCGTTGAACGGGGTATTCCAGGTAGCCGGGGCGATGAACGCCGGGCTTTCCTGGCTGAACGCCGCCGGGCTGAGCAAGAGTGCCGACAGCGCCAGGGCGCGGGGGACGAAACGGGAAAGATGAGTCATGCCAGCTCCTGCTGAAAGGGAGGTCCTTGGGGCAAACCACTGCTCATCTGTTTTAGTCGAATCAAGCCTCATTGCAACTTTCGCCCCCCAACCCGGATTGAGGGGCGAGGCGCCAGCCGTCAGCGGAAGCGATCGACTTCCTGGCGCAGGTCCGCGGCCAGGGTTTCCAGCTCACGGGCAGTGACCGCCAGGTTGGACACCACTTCACGCTGCTCGCTGTTGGCCTGGGCAATGCTCTGCAGATTGCTGCTGAGTACCGTGGCGGTGCTGCTCTGCTCCTGGGTCGCGGTGGTGATGGCGGCAAACTGCTCGCCGGCGCTGCGGCTCTGCTCGTCGATCAGGGCCAGGGCCGAGGCCACGTCGGCGTTGCGCGACAGGCCTTCCTGCATCAGGCGGTTGCCCTGCTCCATGGTCTGGATGGCGTGGCCGGTTTCCTGCTGGATGCTGTTGATCATCTGGGAAATTTCATCCGTGGCTTCACGGGTACGCGAGGCCAGGTTGCGTACCTCATCCGCCACCACGGCAAAACCGCGGCCCTGCTCACCGGCCCGGGCGGCCTCGATAGCGGCATTCAGGGCCAGCAGGTTGGTCTGGTCGGCAATCGCGGTGATCACTCCGACAATTCCGCCGATCTCCTGGGAGCGCTGGCCCAGGGTGTTGATCACCGTGGCCGTGCTGTTGAGGGCTCCGGCGATCTGTTCCAGGGAAGACGAGGCCTCTTGCATGGAGGTGCGGCCAATATGGGTCTGCTGGGCGTTTTCCTGGGCCAGGCGCTGGGTACTGCCCATGTTGTCGGCGATGTTCAGCGAGGTGGCGCTGAACTCCTCCACCGCCCCGGCCATGCTGGTGATCTCGCCGGACTGCTGCTCCATGCCTTCATATGCACCGCTGGACAAGCCGGACAGCACCTGGGCCCGGCCGTTGACCTCGGCGGCAGAGCGGCGGATGTGCTCGACCATGGTCGACAGGGCTTCGCCCATCTGGTTGAAGCTGCGGGCCAACTGGCCGATTTCGTCATGGCTGGCAACGTTCAGCCGTGCGCTCAGGTCACCGCCGCCCAGGGCCTGGGCCTGGCGCACCAGGTCGCTCAGCGGTGCCAGCTTGCTGCGCAGCAGCCAGACCGTAGCGCCCACCGCCAGCAGCATGGCCAGCAGGCTGCCGATCACCAGCCGAATACCAACGCTCCAGGTCACCGCGCGGATCTCTGCCTTGGGCATGCTCGCCACCACCGACCAGGGACCACCCTCGAACGGCACTGCCAGGCTGTAGAAGTCTTCGCTCTGATCACTCCAGAAACGCCCCTTGCCCGGCTCCTTGGCCGCTTGCGCCATGACCTGCGCCGCCTGCTCCGGCGCCTGCACGCCGGCCGGTGGCACCAGCCACTTGTTCTGCTCGTCGAGCAGGGCCAGGGAGCCGCTCTGGCCGATGCGGAAGCGCTTGAGGTTGGCGAACTGGGCATTTTGCGCATCGGTGTAATCGAAGCCGACAAACAGCACCGCGATGACCTTGCCGCTGCGGTCCAGCACCGGGGTGTACTGGGTCATGTAGAAGCGTTCGAAGAGCAAGGCCCGGCCCACATAGCCCTGGCCCGCCATGAGTTTCTGATAGGCCGGGTGGGCATGGTCGAGCAAGGTGCCGATGGCACGGCTGCCATCCTGCTTGCTCAGGGAGGTACTGACCCGCACGAAGTCATCGCCACTGCGCACGAACAAGGTCGCCACACCGGCGGTCATCTGCTTGAACTGGTCGACTTCGGCGAAGTTGTTGTTCAGCACCACATCCCCCAGGTGCAATCCCGGGGTCTGCACCCCGGCCACGCTCACCGGTTGTTCCGGATGCAGGCTCAGGCCGCTGCTGAAGCGGTTTTCGAACAGGCCGCTGAGGCGCTGGGTGCTCTCGCGCAGGCTGCCGTGGAACGTGTTGAGCTGATCGGCCAGCAGACGGGCTTCACTGGCCAGGTGTTCCTCTCGGGTGTCGAGGTTCGCCGAGTCCAGCGAACGCAAGGCGAACAGGGTGCTGCCGCTGATCACCAGGGCGAGTATCAAGGCAAGGGCGAGCCCTAGCTGAGAGGCTATGCGGGCACGGGGTTGGGACATGATGGCTCCTTGCCGAGAAGGCGGATCATCCTGATCGGTCAGCACCCTCGGCAGTCATAATTCTA
The DNA here is from genome assembly GCF_032424515.1 of Pseudomonas sp. JV245A. Taxonomy (NCBI): domain Bacteria; kingdom Pseudomonadati; phylum Pseudomonadota; class Gammaproteobacteria; order Pseudomonadales; family Pseudomonadaceae; genus Pseudomonas; species Pseudomonas sp. JV245A. Next base: position 3,851 of record NZ_VYKE01000013.1, on the reverse strand, counting down.
AGATTTTTAATCAGTTAGGACCTTCCTGAACGCTGGTTCCATAACCCATGGATTCGGCGGCACGAGCCAATACTTGAGCGCTTTGCAGGGATATTTGCACGCCCCGCCAGCCGGGTACTGCAACGTTTCAGCCCAGGCGCTCTACGGCGGGCAGTTGCATGGCCTGGACCTCGCCCTGAAGGAAGTCGCTGAGGCGCCGCAAACGCTCGCCTCCGGGCCGGGTCCTGGGCCACACCAGATAGTAGTTCAGGCCACTGGCCACCGCTGTCGGCCAGGGCAGGCTCAAGCGACCCTGGGCCACATCCTCGGCCACCATCAGCAAGTCCCCCATGGACACGCCGTAACCCCGCGCGGCGGCAATCATCCCCAGCTCCAGGGTGTCGAACACCTGCCCGCCCTTGAGGGACACCTGGTCGGTCAGGCCCATGTGCTCCAGCCAACTGCGCCAGTCGCGGCGGTCCGGGGTCGGGTGCAACAGCTCGGTGGCGGCCAGCCGCGCCGCGTCCCAGGGCTGATCATTGAGCAGGTTCGGCGCGCCCACCGGAATCAGCAGTTCGGGAAACAGGTAGCTGGCCTCCCAGTCCGGGGGGAAGTGGCCATTGCTCAGCAGCACCGCGCAGTCGAAGGGCTCCTGGTTGAAGTCCACCGAGTCCACGTCCATCCAGGCACTGGTGAGCTGCACCTCATTGCCCGGCTGCAAATGGCGGAAGCGGCTGAGCCGCGCCAACAGCCAGCGCATGGTCAGGGTCGAGGGCGCCTTCATGCGCAAGATGTCATCTTCGGCACGCAGGGTATTGCAGGCCCGTTCCAGGGCACCGAAGCCCTCGCGTATCCCCGGCAGCAGCAAGCGCGCCGCCTCGGTCAGTTGCAAGTTGCGCCCGCTGCGCTGGAACAGCCGGCAAGCGAAGTGATCCTCCAGGGTCCGGATATGCCGGCTGACCGCGCTCTGGGTGATCGACAGCTCTTCGGCTGCCCGGGTGAACGAGCTGTGCCGGGCCGCTGCCTCGAAGGCGCGCAGGGCATACAGCGGAGGAAGACGACGGGACATGCAGGCACTCCAGAACGTGACAGGGCCACGCTACCAGAAAGTGCTTCGCATGAGTTTTAATCATGCCAGCAATCGTTTTTATCCCTTTGTGCTATGGGCCAAGAGCGCCGAGAATCAGCGCTCTCCCGGACTTTCTCCTGATCGAGCCTGATGACCATGCAGCATCCAGCACGTACCGAACTCTGGGCCATCCTGCGGCTGGCGGGGCCGCTGATCGCCTCGCAGCTGGCGCACATGCTGATGGTCCTCACCGACACCCTGATGATGGCCCGCCTGAGCCCCGAGGCCCTGGCCGGCGGCGGCCTGGGTGCGGCCAGCTACTCCTTCGTATCAATCTTCTGCATCGGCGTGATTGCCGCGGTGGGCACGCTGGTAGCGATCCGCCAGGGCGCTGGCGACATCGAGGGCGCCGCGCGCCTGACCCAGGCCGGGCTCTGGCTGGCCTGGCTGATGGCCCTGGTGGCCGGCCTGCTGCTGTGGAACCTCAAGCCGCTGCTGTTGCTGTTCGGCCAGACCGAAAGCAACGTCCACGCCGCCGGCCAGTTCCTGCTGATCCTGCCGTTCGCCCTGCCCGGCTACCTGAGTTTCATGGCCCTGCGCGGCTTCACCAGCGCCATCGGCCGGGCCACGCCGGTGATGGTCATCAGCCTGGGCGGCACCGTGGCCAACTTCCTCCTCAACTACGCGCTGATCACCGGCATGTTCGGCCTGCCGAAACTCGGCCTGGTGGGCATTGGCCTGGTGACCGCCATCGTCGCCAACTGCATGGCCGTGGCCCTGGCCTGGCACATCAAGCGCCACCCGGCCTACGCCGCCTACCCGCTGCGCCAGGGCCTGTCCCGGCTGAACACCCATTACCTGCGGGAACTGTGGCGCCTGGGCCTGCCCATCGGCGGCACCTACGCGGTGGAAGTCGGGCTGTTTGCCTTCGCCGCCCTGTGCATGGGCACCATGGGCAGCACGCAACTGGCAGCGCACCAGATCGCCCTGCAGATCGTCTCGGTGGCGTTCATGGTGCCGGCGGGGATTTCCTACGCCATCACCATGCGCATCGGCCAGCATTACGGTGCCGGGCAATTGCTCGATGCACGATTGGCCGGGCGCGTGGGCATCGCCTTTGGCGCGGTGGCGATGCTGGGGTTCGCCATGATCTTCTGGCTGCTGCCCAACCAACTGATCGGGCTGTTCCTCGACCACAACGACCCGGCCTTCGCCGAGGTGATCCGGCTGGCCGTGAGCCTGCTGGCGGTGGCCGCCTGGTTCGAGCTGTTCGACGGCACCCAGACCATCGCCATGGGCGCGATCCGGGGCCTCAAGGATGCCAAGACTACCTTCCTGGTGGGTCTGGGCTGCTACTGGCTGATTGGCGCACCTTCGGCCTGGCTGATGGCCTTCACCCTGGGCTGGGGGCCGACCGGTGTCTGGTGGGGCCTGGCCCTGGGGCTGGCGTGTGCGGCCATCAGCCTGACCCTGGCATTCGAGTGGCGAATGCGCCGCATGATCCGGCGTGAGCCGCCCGTGCCGGCCATGACTCTCCAGGCCGGCCAGGCGGATTGAGCCCGAACCGGCGTCGGTTTAAACCGTCCCTTCCTGCAGCGCCTGCTGGCTGCTGCCGAAGGTCAGATAGTCCATCAGTTCCGCCAGGGGCAGCGGCTTGCTGATCAGATAGCCCTGGGCCTGGTCGCAACCAAAGCCCCGCAGCAAGGCCAGCTGTTCCGCCGTCTCCACGCCTTCGGCCACCACATTCAGGTTCAGGTTATGGGCCAGGTTGATCATGGCGTGGACCAGCTTGCGGTTCTCTTCGCGCTGCTCCATGCCGCCGACAAAGCTCTTGTCCACCTTGAGCAGGGTAATGGGCAGGCTGTTGAGGTGGACGAAGGAAGAGAAGCCGGTACCGAAATCGTCCAGGGAGAAACGCACTCCCAGGCGCCCCAGGGCATCCATGGTCTGCTTCACCAGGTCACTGCGGCGCATCACTGCGGTCTCGGTCAATTCGAATTCCAGCCACTGGGCCTCGACTCCGCGCTCGGCAATCAGGCGGCTCAGGGTCGAGAGCAGTTGGCTGTCCTGGAACTGGCGGAACGACAGGTTCACCGCCATGTGCAACGGCGGCAGGCCGCGTTCGCGCAGGGCCTGCATGTCCCGCAGGGCTCGGGAAATCACCCAGTAGCCCAGGGGCACGATCAGCCCGCTCTGCTCGGCCAGGGGCACGAACTCGCTGGGCGGCAGCAGGCCGCGCTCGCCATGGCGCCAGCGCACTAGGGCTTCGAGGCCCACGATCTTGCCGTCATGCAGGTTCAGCCGGGGCTGGTAGTGCAGCTCCAGTTCGTCGCGGCGCAGGGCCCGGCGCAGTTCGCTTTCCAGGTCGGCCAGGCTGCGAGCGTTGCGATTGATCCGCTCGTTGAAGATATGAAAGGTGCAGCCCTGGGTGCTCTTGGCCTGTTGCATGGCGATGTGTGCATGCCACATCAGCGGGTCGGCGCCGGCATTGGCCCGGGCATGGGCAATCCCCAGGCTGCAGCCGATCAGCAGGCTTTCGCCATCGACCCAATAGGGCTCGGCCATGGCTTCGGTGATGCGCTCGGCCATCCACTCGGCCCGCTGTGGAGCGCGGCGGGTGTCGATGAGCAAGGCAAACTCATCACTGCCCAGGCGGGCCAGTTGATCGCCGGCCTCAAGCTGGCTTTTCAGGCGCGAGACCACCTGCAGGATCAGCCGGTCGCCGGCCTGGTGGCCCAGGGCGTCGTTGGCGTGGCGGAAATTGTCCAGGTCGAGATGGCCCAGGGCCAGGCCACGGCCTTCG
>NZ_VYKE01000129.1:0-14922 GCF_032424515.1 Pseudomonas sp. JV245A | reverse complement strand
CAGGCGCAGGCTCTGTTCCACCCGCGGGTCCAGCGGTTCTCCGGCCAGGCTCAGGCGCGGGCGCTGTGCCGGGCGCCTTGGCGCTTGCAGGCGGCCGTGGAGGTTATCGGAAAGGGGGCACAGGGCTTCGTCGCGGGCGCGCTGCAACAGCTGCGGGTCGAACACCTGGGCGATGTGCTGCGGCAAGCGGCCATAGCGGCGCAGCAGGTAATGGCGCGCCGCCGGGTTGAGCGCGCGCAGGCAACCGTCGTCGTCCCAGGCCAGCAGGTAATCCGGCTGGCTGTCGACATAGCCGGGGCTGGCATGGGCCCGCAGCACCCAGTAGCCCTGGGCGCTGTTCATGAAGAATGCCTGTTCGATCTCCCGCGCGCTCTGCACCACCATCTGCCGGATCAGGTGCTGGGAACGGCGGTCGTCCGGGGAACGCACCGCCGACACATCCAGCACCCCCAGCAACTCGCCCTGGGGGTCGAACACCGGGGCGGCGGAACAGGTCAGGCCGATGAACGCGGCGCGAAAATGGTCGCGCTTGTGCACGGTGATCGGCGTGCGCGCGGTGAGCACCGCCGCCACGCCGCAGGTGCCTTCTTCACCCTCCGACCAGCAGGTGCCCAGGTACAGCCCGGCCTTGCGGCAGTCGTTGCGCAGGGTGGATTCCACCCGGTAGTCGATGGTCTGGCCCTGGGCGTCGGTGAGCAGCACGCAGTAGTCGGCGTCGCGCACCCGGCCATGCAGGCGGGCCACTTCTTCGCTGGCGATGCGCAGGAACAGCTCGGAACGCTCGCGGCATTCCTTGAGCACGTTTTCGGACAGGATGCGCGGCCCCTGCAGCGAGCCGGGGTCCAGTTGGTGCTGCTCCATGGAGCGGCGCCAGGAATCGAGGATCAGGCTCGGCACCGGCGCCTGGGGCAGGTGATCGGCGTTTTTCAGGACCCGGCTGACGCAGTCCACATGGGCTTTTGAATGTGCGGAAAGCATGAAGGCCTCCGGTTGCAGCTTCTTATCGTTGTGGGCGCATTAAGCGCCGATCCGCGGCTCCCGACAAGCACCGGGCGGCGCCGTGGGGGCGCTGAGACGCAACGTCTCAGGGTCTCGCCAAGGCCCCGTGCAGCCTGACATGCAACGTCTCAGGCGCAGGGCTTCCCGACACCTGCAGGCGAGTGCAACAGCCGCTCTGCCACGGGCCTTTGCAGCGGTTTTTCCATAACTGGCACCGGCCTTGCTCTGGCTCTTGGCAACCAGCCCTTGGCAACCCGCGCCGACTGGCCCATCGAAGAATAAGAACGAGGTGCCCGATGTTTTCTCCTGCCTGTGCTCCGCCCGCGGTGAGCCCATGAGCCGCCGCCCCCTCACTGTCGGCATCATCGCCAACCCGGCTTCGGGCCGTGATGTGCGCCGCCTCACCGCCAATGCCGGGTTGTTCTCCAGCACCGACAAGGTCTCGGTGATCCAGCGCCTGCTGGCGGCCTTTGGCGCCACCGGCATCACCCAGGTGCTGATGCCCACTGACATGACCGGCATCGCCGCCGCGGTGCAGAAAAACAGCCGTAGCCGCCAGGCCCGGGAGCAGCACTGGCCAGCCCTGGAGTTTCTCGACCTGACCCTGCGCCAGAGCGTCGAGGACACCCGCCAAGCCGCACGCTGGATGGCCGAGCGCGGGGTGTCGCTGATCGCCGTGCTCGGTGGCGATGGCACCCACAAGGCGGTGGCTGCCGAGGTCGGCGATATTCCGCTGCTGACCCTGTCCACCGGCACCAACAACGCCTTTCCGGAACTGCGCGAAGCCACCAGCGCGGGGCTGGCCGGTGGGCTCTACGCCAGCGGCCGGGTGCCCGCCGAGATCGCCCTGCGGCGCAACAAGCGGCTGCTGGTGCGCGAGCCGTCCCGGGGCCTGTGTGAGGTGGCCCTGGTGGACGTGGCGGTGTCGCCCCTGGCCTTTGTCGGCGCCCGGGCCATCAGCCGCGCCAGTGATCTGGCCGAGGTGTTCGTGACCTTCGCCGAACCCCAGTCCATTGGCATTTCCGCGCTCTGCGGGCTGTGGTTGCCGGTGACTCGCCAGGAAGCCCACGGCGCCTGGATGCGCCTGGACCCGCAGTCCCCAGAAGCGCTGCTGGTGCCCCTGGCTCCCGGCCTGCTGCAGGGCTGCGGGGTGCTGGAGGCCGGCTACCTGCAACCCGATGTGCCCCAGCCCCTGTGCCTGAACGCCGGCACCCTGGCCCTGGATGGCGAGCGCGAGATCGAGTTCAACCCCCACGACCGGCCCACGGTCACCCTGGATGCCGGCGGCCCGCTGAGCATTGACGTCAACGCGGTCCTGGAACACGCGGCGCGCCAGCGCCTGCTGGCCATCGACCGTGATCACCGGCAACACCCCGTGAACCTTCAGTCCGAAGACACCCTGGAGAATAAAAATGTCGACACCCCTGACCACTGACCAGTTGCTCCACGCCTACCGGGTGATGCGCACCATCCGCGCATTCGAAGAACGCCTGCACGTGGAATTCGCCACCGGCGAGATCCCCGGTTTCGTCCACCTCTACGCCGGGGAAGAAGCCTCGGCCGCCGGGGTCATGGCCCACCTGCGCGACGATGACTGCATCGCCTCCAACCACCGTGGCCACGGCCATTGCATCGCCAAGGGCGTGGACGTCTACGGGATGATGGCGGAGATCTACGGCAAGAAGACCGGGGTCTGCCAGGGCAAGGGCGGCTCCATGCACATCGCCGATTTCGAGAAGGGCATGCTCGGCGCCAACGGCATCGTCGGTGCCGGTGCGCCGCTGGTGGTGGGCGCGGCCCTGGCCGCGCGGCTGCAAGGCACCGACGGTGTGTCGGTGGTGTTCTTCGGCGACGGCGGCTCCAACGAAGGCGCGGTGTTCGAAGCCATGAACATGGCCTCGGTGTGGAACCTGCCGTGCCTGTTCATCGCCGAGAACAACGGCTACGCCGAAGCCACGGCCTCCAACTGGTCGGTGGCGTGCGACCACATCGCCGACCGCGCCGCCGGCTTCGGCATGCCCGGGGTGACGGTGGACGGCTTTGATTTCTTCGCCGTGCACGAAGCTGCCGGCGCCGCCGTGGAGCGGGCCCGGGCCGGGGAGGGGCCGTCGCTGATCGAGGTCAAGCTGACCCGCTACTACGGCCACTTCGAGGGCGACGCCCAGACCTACCGCGCGCCGGATGAGGTCAAGCATTACCGCGAGCACAACGACTGCCTGATGCAGTTCCGCGAGCGCACCACCCGTTCGGGCCTGGTGCAGGCCAGCCAGCTGGACCAGATCGATGCCGACGTGGAAGCGCTGATCGAAGACGCGGTGCGCAAGGCCAAGTCCGACCCCAAACCGAGCCCCGCCGACCTGCTCAGCGACGTCTACGTCGCTTATCCATAACGCCCCACAGAACAACAAGAGACCACCATCATGGCGAGAAAAATCAGTTACCAGCAGGCCATCAATGAAGCCCTGGCCCAGGAAATGCGGCGCGACCCCAGCGTGTTCATCATGGGTGAAGACGTGGCGGGCGGCGCCGGCGCCCCCGGCGACAACGACGCCTGGGGCGGCGTGCTCGGGGTGACCAAGGGCCTCTACCATCAATTCCCCGGGCGGGTGCTGGACACCCCGCTGTCGGAGATCGGCTACGTCGGCGCTGCGGTCGGCGCTGCCACCCGTGGCGTGCGCCCGGTGTGCGAGCTGATGTTCGTCGACTTCGCCGGCTGCTGCCTGGACCAGATCCTCAATCAGGCGGCGAAGTTTCGCTACATGTTCGGCGGCAAGGCCCAGACCCCGCTGGTGATCCGCACCATGGTCGGCGCCGGCCTGCGCGCCGCGGCCCAGCACTCGCAAATGCTGACCTCGCTGTGGACCCACATCCCCGGGCTGAAAGTGGTCTGCCCCTCGTCGCCCTACGACGCCAAGGGCCTGCTGATCCAGGCCATCCGCGACAACGACCCGGTGATCTTCTGCGAGCACAAGCTGCTCTACAGCCTGCAGGGCGAAGTGCCGGAGGAGTCCTACGCGATTCCCTTCGGCGAGGCCAACTTCCTGCGCGACGGCAAGGACGTGACCCTGGTGTCCTACGGGCGCACGGTGAACACCGCCCTGGACGCGGCCCGCAGCTTGGCCGGGCGCGGTATCGACTGCGAGGTGATCGACCTGCGCACCACCAGCCCGCTGGATGAAGACAGCATCCTGGAAAGCGTGGAGAAGACCGGGCGCCTGGTGGTGATCGACGAAGCCAACCCGCGCTGCTCCATGGCCACCGACATCTCGGCCCTGGTGGCGCAGAAAGCCTTCGCCTCCCTCAAGGCGCCGATTGAAATGGTCACCGCGCCCCACACCCCAGTGCCGTTCTCCGACGCCCTGGAAGACCTGTACATCCCCGACGCGGCGAAGATCGAAAAAGCCGTGCTCACTGTGATCGAGTGGAGCCGCTGATGAGCCAGATCCATACCCTGACCATGCCCAAGTGGGGCCTGTCGATGACCGAGGGCCGGGTCGATGCCTGGCTCAAGGAAGAAGGCCAGAGCATCAGCAAGGGCGATGAAGTGCTGGACGTGGAGACCGACAAGATCTCCAGCAGCGTCGAGGCGCCGTTCTCCGGCATCCTGCGTCGGCAGATCGCCCGCCAGGACGAGACCCTGGCGGTGGGCGCGCTGCTGGGCATCGTGGTCGATGGCGAAGCCAGTGACGCCGAGATCGACGCGGTGATCGAGCAGTTCCAGGCCAGCTTCGTGCCCGGCGACAGCGCCGATGAAGACAGCGGCCCGGCGCCGCAGAAGGTCGAACTGGGCGACCGCCTGATCCGCTATTTCGAGCGCGGTGAAGGTGGCACGCCGCTGCTGCTGGTGCACGGCTTTGGCGGCGACCTCAACAACTGGCTGTTCAACCACGAAGCCCTGGCCGCCGGGCGCCGGGTGATCGCCCTCGACCTGCCGGGCCACGGCGAATCGACCAAGGCCCTGCAACGGGGCGACCTGGATGAATTGAGCGAAGTGCTGCTGGCGCTGCTGGATCACCTGGAGATTCCCGTGGCCCATCTGGTGGGCCACTCCATGGGCGGCGCGGTGTCCCTCAACACCGCGCGGCTGGCGCCGGACCGCGTGCGCACCCTGACCCTGATCGGCAGCGCCGGGCTGGGCCGCGAGATCAACGGCGACTACCTGCAAGGCTTTGTCGAGGCCAGCAACCGCAATGCGCTGAAGCCGCATCTGGTGCAGCTGTTCTCCAACGCCGAGCTGGTGAACCGGCAGATGCTCGACGACATGCTCAAGTACAAGCGCCTGGAAGGGGTGCAGGCGGCCCTCGGGCAGTTGGCCGGCAACCTGTTCGCCGACGGCCGCCAGCACGCCGACCTGCGCCCGGTGGTGCAGGACGGCCCGCAGCCGGTGCTGGTGATCTGGGGCAGCGACGACCGGATCATTCCGGTGAGCCACAGCGCCGATCTCAAGGCGCAGATCGAGGTGCTGCCGGGGCAGGGGCACATGCTGCAGATGGAAGCGGCGGAGCAGGTCAACTGCCTGATCCTCGATTTTATCCAGCAGCACTGAGGTGTTCTGCGGCGGCCAGGGGGCCGTCGCAGCTCTACAAGAATAAGGAGAAGCCAAGATGAGTGTTTCCCTCAAGCCTGTTTCCAGCATGCGTGCCGCGGTCTGGCACGGCCGCCACGATATCCGCGTCGAAGACGTACCGCTGCCCGACGCGCCGCCTGCCGGCTGGGTGCAGATCCGCGTCGATTGGTGCGGCATCTGCGGCTCCGACCTGCACGAATACGTGGCCGGGCCGGTGTTCATTCCGGTGGACGCACCGCACCCGCTGACCGGGATCAAGGGCCAGTGCATCCTCGGCCACGAGTTCTGCGGCGAAATCGTCGCCCTGGGCGAAGGGGTCCAGGGTTTCAGCCTCGGCCAGCCGGTGGCCGCCGACGCCTGCCAGCACTGTGGCACCTGCTATTACTGCACCCACGGCCTGTACAACATCTGCGAAAACCTGGCCTTTACCGGGCTGATGAACAACGGCGCCTTCGCCGAATTGGTCAACGTGCCGGCCAACCTGCTGTACGCCTTGCCGGCCAACTTTCCCGCCGAGGCCGGAGCGCTGATCGAGCCGCTGGCGGTGGGCATGCACGCGGTGAAAAAAGCCGGCAGTTTGTTGGGGCAGAACGTGGTGGTGGTCGGCGCCGGCACCATCGGCCTGTGCACCATCATGTGCGCCAAGGCCGCCGGCGCGGCCCAGGTGATCGCCCTGGAAATGTCCGGCGCGCGCAAGGCCAAGGCCCTGGAGGTGGGCGCGACCCACGTGCTCGACCCCAAGGAGTGCGATGCCCTGGCCGAGGTCAAGCGCCTGACCGGCGGGCTGGGGGCCGATGTCAGCTTTGAGTGCATCGGCAACAAGCACACCGCCAAGCTGGCCATCGACCTGATCCGCAAGGCCGGCAAGTGCGTGATGGTGGGAATATTCGAAGAGCCCAGCGAGTTCAACTTCTTCGAGCTGGTGGCCACCGAGAAAACGGTGCTGGGGGCCCTGGCCTACAACGGTGAGTTCGCCGATGTGATCGCCTTCATCGCCGATGGCCGGCTGGACATTTCGCCCCTGGTGACCGGGCGCATCCAGCTGGAAGAGATTGTCGGCCAGGGCTTCGAGGAGCTGGTCAACAACAAGGAGCACAACGTCAAGATCATTGTTTCTCCCGGTCAGTTGCGACGCTCGTAAACGAGCGATTTGGCGATGGCCGGCCGCGGCCATCGCACTTTTTTACAGTTTTGCGTTCTATCACCAGGCCTGGCCGCGCCGATCCCCGCCGCAGCCCGTGAATTCCGACCCGGTGCCGATGGCCTACGCTCCCTCTTCTTGCATGATGCAAACCCGCTTTCAGCGCCTGTTCCTGGTGGCGCTGCTGATACTTGGCGCCACGGCCTGTACCCAGCAGCAAGGGCGCGATATCGCCAAACAGTTTCGTGAAGGCAAGCCTGACGAATTCTTCCAGACCAGCGTTGACCGTATGGCCACCATCGGCATGCGCGACAACCTGCAGAGCCTGTACCTGCTGATGGGCAAGCTCTACCTGCGCAACCCCAGCCAGTGGCGCAAGTCGGGGTTCCCCGATGGCACCACGGCCCAGCGCGAGATCCGCAATGCCATCGAAAAGCGCCAGCCGCTGCCGGCCCTGGGGGATCGTCGCGACCTGATGGCCCTGAGCTATTCCCTGAGCCCGGAGTTCCAGGGCGATCGGGTGGGGGCCTTCATCTATGCCATTGGCAGCATGCTGGTGACCGCCCATGGCGGGCGCACCGAGTTCTACATGACCGATACCATCGACCCGCAGTTCATCAGCAACGCCGCGCGCAATATCGAGAAGGCCACCTGGCTGCTGAGCCAGCGCCAGGATGCCAATGGGGTGCTGTTGCTGTTCTCCAACGAGATTTCCGAGGAGGGCAGCAACCTGAGTTTTGCCGTGGAGTTCGGCAAGATCGTCGCGCGCCTGGATTTGCTCACGCAGATTCTCGATGAGCGCTACCGGCGGGTGGGGTTCAATTACGCGCAGAGCCTGCTGCTGATGAATTTCTTGCCGGTGCAGTAGGGCCCAGGCCTTGGCTGTACAGGCGCTGGTTTTCGCTGCAGGCTCACCCCTCAAAAATGTCCCACGGGCGCAGGCATTCAACCTTTGAAAAAGCTGAAGACATTCACCGTGCATGGCACCGCAGTTGGCAGTGACCAGCGCATTCAACTGGACGAAATTTCGATTCTCGCCGAGCCGGACACACTCAGGGCACTGGGTGAGTTCCTGATCAACGCTTCAGCCGACATGGCGGCCAATGGCCTGGAACATGTGCACCTGCAAGACGTGATCGAGCACTTCTCGCACCAAGAGCATGTGGATGTGATTGCCCTCAACCGGGCTGTGATCAAGCCTGCCTGAGGCAGCGCCGTGCCCGGCCCGGCTACATGTTGCGAATCCTCTCGTCGACCCTGAGCTCGAACTCGAAGCCAATGCCCACGTCATTCAGGGTTTCGGTGACCCGGGCCATGAAGTACTCGGCCTGCGCGGGCAATTCATACAAGCCAATGACCCGGATGATCGGGTACTTGCCATAGGCGCCGGGGATCTCGGTGTAGATCTCGCCACTTTCGATGAAGGCGATGTAGCTGTTGATTTTCTCTTGCAGCACGAGCAAGTGCTCGCCTTGTTCCGCCTTGTCGCCCCATTCGAGGTGGTCGGTCATCACCAGTAGCAGGTCGTTGGGAGCCTCCTTGGAGACCCCCCAGAAATCGATGACTTTGGGGTTGGTGACGGACATGGCTGATCCTTCAGGCGGTGGGGGTGGGGATTGTATTACGCGCCCCGGGGTTAGTGGCGGTGCTGTAGCAAGTGTCCGTTCTGAGACGTTCGTAAGCCTTCGCCCTTCATTGCAGAAAGAAATGCTCCTTGATCGAATCCAGCAGCAGTGACTTGACGATCTGCAACGCGTTGTCGTGTTTGCTGCCCACGCGCATGCCGATCTCAAGTTCGTAGGAAGGCATGGGCACGGGGCAGGGGAAGGTTTGCAGCGAACTGATCCGTTCCATTGCGCGTGCGGCGTGGGTGGGCACGGTGGTGATCAGTTTGGAGCCCACCAGCAGAAAGGGAACGGCGGCGAAGTGCGAGGTCGAGGCCTTGATCGTGCGGGTCAGGCCGACGTTGTTCAGGCCTTCATCGACAATGCCGACATAACCTGCGGACGACACCAGCAGGTGCGGGCGCTGAGCGTAATCCTCCGCGGTCACCGGGACGGTGTTGTGGGCATCGGCGATGCCCAGGTAGTTGCCGCGGCCCAGCCTGATGCGGGTGATCAAGTGCGAGGACAAGCCTCCGGCGGAGATGGCGAGATCGATCTTGTGGCCCATCAGCATGTCTTGTACGACGCCGCTGTGGGTTTGCCGGAAGAGGATGCGCAGCCCGGGCAGGCGCTCTTCCACCACCGAGAGAATCTTCTGCCCCAGGGCGATTTCACTGTCATCGGAGAGCCCGATGGTGAGGGTGCGGCCCTGCACTTGCTGGCCGTCGGAGGCCATGGCCAGGGCCAGCCTGCAGCGGTTGATGGCTTCTTCGACCAGGGGGTACAACTCGCTTGCGCGCATGGTCGGGCGCAGGCCGCGCCCTGTGCGCTCAAACAACGGGTCGCTATAGATCTCTCGCAAACGTGCAAGGGAAGCGCTGACCGCCGGCTGGGTGACGCCCAGCCGGATAGCCGCGCGGCTGGCACCGCCTTCTTCGACCAGGGCGGCAAAAACCCGGAGCAGGTTCAGGTCGGTGTTCTCGATATCAATGGTTTTCATATCAGATAGCTTGAATAGAGCGTTGATCTATATTGTACCAGCCATAAAATGACCCGCCAAAACAATCAACGGCTTGAATTACAGAGCCGGTGTTGATGTTTCCAATACTGGGTTAGTGCCCGTTAGTTCGGTTTTTTTATAGGCGGGCATAAGCCTTGGCTGTTGGGTAAGAGGTTTTAACCAGAGGTTGAAGTATGGCGCGCCACTGTAAGTATCTTGCGGCCATGGTGCTCTTTGCCTGGGCCTTTGCGGCTTCTGCTTGCCTGTTTGAAACCGCCATCGGCTCACCTTTGGGAGAAGAAGTTGTGGGTAGATTGCAGCAGGCCCTGGCGGCGCGAAATTATTATCAGGGAACAATAGATGGCGTGGTGGGGGAGAAAACCGAAGAAGCCATCTTTCTATTCCAGATGGACTGTGAACTTCCGTTAACCGGCAGTATCAACTCGCAGATCCTGCAAAGGCTGGATATAAGGCCGCCCTTGTGGTTATCGGAATAAGTGTGTGGCTTGAAGGTCCGGTACAGGGAAACGTAATTGTTTCGCTATCAAAGGTCAGTGGCTGGAAAGTGGTTTTATTCTTATGGCTTTAACCCATAGCCCAGCGTCTGGTTATCCGTGGCGATTCAGGCTGGCTGTTGTTCTGGTGGGGGTGATGGCCGCAATTGTGTGCGGCCGGATCATTCAACTGCAGATCGCCGACAAGGCGTTTCTGATCAAGCAGGGCGATGCCCGAAGCCTGCGCTCTGTGGCTATCCCGGCCTACCGAGGCTTGATCACCGATCGCCATGGGCAGCCTCTATCCGTCAGCACGCCGGTGACCACGGTCTGGCTCAACCCCCGGGAGCTGATGGGCGAGCAGGGCCACTGGGCTGCGCTGGCCCAGGCGCTTGACGTGCCACAGAGCCGGTTGAGCTCGATCATCCTGCGCAACCGGCAGAAAGAGTTTGCCTACCTGCATCGGCGCGTTGCTCCCCAGGTGGCGGAACAGATGATGCAGGCGGTGCAGGCACTCAAGGTCACGGGGGTTCATACGCTGCAAGAGTCCCGCAGGTTTTATCCGGCGGGCGCCTCCATCGCGCACGTCATCGGCTTTACCGATATCGACAACCGCGGTAGCGAAGGGCTCGAACTGGCTTATGAGAGTGTGCTGCGCGGGCGCGATGGCAAGCAGTTGGTGCTCAAGGATCGCCGTGGCCACTTGATCGAGGACCTGGGGGTTTCGCGCCTGGCCAGGCCCGGGCAGGCACTCGCGCTGTCTGTGGATCTGCGCCTGCAATACGTGGCCGATCGAGAGCTGCGCGAGGGCATTGCCAGCAATGGTGCGGATGCCGGCAGCGTGGTGATCATGGATGTGCGCACCGGCGAGATCCTGGCCTTGGCCAATCAGCCCAGCTACAACCCGAACAATCGCTCTCGGGTGACGCCGTCGATGATGCGCAATCGCGCAGTGGTCGATGTATTCGAGCCGGCTTCAACCCTGAAGCCGTTCTCGGTGGCCGCCGCGCTGGAAAGTGGGCGCTGGAAGCCGGGGGACAGGGTGCACGTGGCAACCGGCACCTTGCAGATCGGCCGATACACCATTCGCGATGCTTCCAGGACCGCGGGCGAAACCCTGGACCTGACCGGCATCCTGGTGCGTTCGAGCAACGTTGCCATCAGCCAGGTGGCCTTCGATATCGGCGCACCGCGGATTCATGACCTGCTGCACCGGGTGGGGCTGGGCCAGGAGACGGGCGTAGGGTTCCCCGGTGAACAGACCGGGGTGCTGCCCCTGCGCCGGGAGTGGCGGCCCACCGAAACCGCGACGCTGGCTTACGGCTATGGGGTGTCCGTTACCGCGGTACAGCTGGCCAGGGCTTACGCCACCCTGCTCAACGGCGGTGTCCGGGTGCCCACTTCACTGCTGCGGGTTTCTGCCGTGCCCAAGGGCGTCCAGGTGATGCCGGCCAGCGTGGCCAATACCGTGAAAGACATGCTGGTGCAGGTGGTTGAAGGCCCCAGGGGCATCTATCGGGCCAAGGTGCCTGGCTATCACGTGGGTGGAAAAAGCGGCACCGCGAAAAAAACCAGCCAGGGTGCCAAGGGCTATCTGGCCAGCTCCTATCGCGCCATGTTTGCCGGTTTCGCCCCGGCGGCAAACCCCAGGTTCGTGATTGTGGTCGTGGTGGACAACCCCAGGCACCACGGCTTTTTTGGCGGGCTGGTATCCGCCCCGTTGTTCAGCAAGATCATGTCGCAGACTCTGCGCCTCAATAACGTGGCTCCCGATGATATTTGAAGCCTATGCAGCAAGAGTTGCCCATGCCGCAAATCAGTAACTTCAATCACCAGCAAACAGAAGATGCGATCGTCACCAAACGAATAATGGCAAGTGCCGTGCTGGTGGTTCTGCTGACCGCGGCGCTGGTGGTCAGGCTTTATTTTCTGCAAGTGACGCAACATGAGTACCAGGTTGCCGTTGCGGAAAAGAACCGCGTGCACATCAGGCTCATCCCGCCAGAACGGGGGCTTATCTATGACCGCAATAACGTGGTTCTGGCCGATAACGTAGCCAGTTTCAACTTGACCCTGACCCGTGAACGCGCCGGGGATGTCGGTGTCGTCCTTGGCCATCTGGCGCGGATTCTGCAATTGCCCGAAGCCGAACGCAGCCGGGTCGAGAAGGAACTGCGCCGCGCAAGAAGAGCCTTCGAGCCCGTGACGCTGATGCTGGACCTGACGGAAAAACAGATCGCGCAGGTAGCGGTCAATCAGTTCCTGTTGCCCGGTGTCGAGGTCCAGGCGCAGTTTCTCAGGCAGTACCCCCATGGCGAGCATTTTGCCCACTCGGTGGGGTATGTCGGGCGGATCAACGAGCAGGAGTACAAGCGCCTCGATCCGGCCCGATACCTGCGCAGCCAGTTGATCGGCAAGACCGGGATCGAGCGTTTCTACGAAGACGCCCTGCATGGCCAGATGGGGTTTGAAGAAGTGGAGACCAATGCCCAGGGCCGGGTGATGCGGGTGCTGCGCCGGCACAACCCGATTGCCGGGCAGGACATCGTCCTGACCCTCGACGCCGGGCTGCAGGGTGCCGCCGAGGAAGCGCTGGGGGACCGGCGGGGCGCGGTGGTGGCCCTGGACCCGGCCACGGGGCAGGTGCTGGCAATGGTTAGCCGGCCGAGCTTCGACCCCAACCCCAACCCCTTCGTCAAGGGCATCTCTGCGCCAGGCTACGCCGCCTTGCGCGATTCCGATGACATGCCGCTGTTCAACCGGGTGTTGCGCGGGCTCTATCCCCCGGGCTCGACCATCAAGCCCATGGTGGTGGTGGCGGGCCTGGACAGCGGCGTGATCACCCCCACCAGCCAGGTGTTTGACCGGGGTTATTTCGAGCTGCCCAACTACAAGCACAAGTACCGCAACTGGAACCGGGGCGGCGAAGGCTGGGTGGACATGTACGACGCGATCATGCGCTCCAATGACACCTACTTCTATGACCTGGCCCACAGGCTGGGGGTCAGAAGGCTGCACAGCTACCTCAGCGAATTCGGCCTGGGGCAAAAGGTTTCGATCGACATGTTCGAAGAGGCAGCGGGATTGATGCCGTCCCCTGAATGGAAGCGCGCCACCCGCCGGCAACCCTGGTTCCCCGGGGAAACCCTGATTCTGGGCATCGGCCAGGGCTATATGCAGGTCACGCCCCTGCAACTGGCCCAGGCCACCAGCCTGATCGCCAATCGGGGGATCTGGCACCGGCCGCACCTGGCGCTGGCGGTCGGCGGCCAGGCGCCGGTCGACCCCAGACCCATGCCGAACATCGTGCTCAAGGATGCCCATTCCTGGGATCAGGTCATCCAGGGCATGCAGATGGTCATGCACAACCCCCGTGGCGTAGGCCGCGCAGCAGCACGGGGCGCGCAGTACCGCATTGCCGGGAAAAGCGGCACGGCGCAGGTGGTGGCGATCAAGCAGGGCGAACGCTACAACCGCAACAAGACCCATGAGCGCCACCGGGACAACGCGCTCTTTGTCGGCTTCGCCCCGGCCGAACAGCCGGCCATCGTGGTGGCGGTGATGATCGAGAACGGCGAGGCCGGGGCCCGGGTCGCCGGCCCGGTGGTGCGCAAGGTCATGGATGCCTGGCTGCTGGATAGCCGTGGCCAGTTGAAAGCGCAGTTCGCGCCACCGGCGGCCCTGGAACCCAACCCCAGCTCGCTGACGGTGAATGCCAGCTAGGTGCGCAGGCGTTCTCCATGTGGGGCTAACGCGGCAGGCACGAGGCTGCAGCCTGTAGCGCGCAAGACACCGGCCAGGGCTTCAGGGCCCGCCGCGTTCGAATTCAAAAACGTTCAATGAGGAAACTACGGGTGCGAGTCATTCACTATCTGGGCTGGAGCCTGCTGGCGCTGATCAGCGTGCTGCTGCTCGCCGCCAGCGGCACCTACCTTTACCTGCAACCCCAACTGCCCGATGTCGAAGCCCTCAGGGACGTGCACCTGCAGGAGCCGCTGCAGGTCTTCACCCGGGATGGCAAGCTGATCGCCGAGTTCGGTGAAGTGCGGCGCATACCCCTTGCCAGCGCGGACATTCCGCCGGATTTTCGCTCGGCCTTGATGGCCGCCGAGGACGGCAACTTCTATCAGCATGCCGGGGTCGACCCGGTCGGCCTGCTGCGGGCTGCGCTGCAACTGCTCAAGAGCGGCCACGTGCGCTCCGGGGGCAGCACCATCACCATGCAAGTGGCGAAGAACTTCTTCCTCAGCCGCGAGCGAACCCTGTCGCGCAAGCTGACCGAGATCCTCCTGGCCCTGCAGATCGAGCGCAGCCTGAGCAAGGAGGAAATCTTCAACCTGTATGTGAACAAGATCTACCTGGGCAAGCGCGCCTACGGCATCGCGGCGGCGGCCAACATCTACTACGGCAAACCGGTAGCGCAGCTGAGCCTGGCCCAGGTGGCGATGATTGCCGGGCTGCCCAAGGCGCCATCGCGCTACAACCCGATCAATAACCCGGCCCGGGCCCAGCAGCGTCGCGACTGGATCCTGGGGCGCATGTACGAGCTGGGCAGCATTGATCGGCAGCGTTACCAAGCCGCGTTGGCGGAAGGCGTCGATGCCAGTTACCACGCTCCGGAGCCGGAGGTCGATGCCCCCTATATCGCCGAAATGGCCAGGGCGGACATGCTCCGGCGCTTTGGCGATGAGGCCTATACCCTGGGCTTGCGGGTGGTGACCACGGTGCCCAGCCAGTTGCAGGCGTCGGCCACCGCGGCGTTGCGCAACGGCTTGAAGACCTACGACAAGCGCCACGGCTACCGCGGCCCCGAAGGCCATTTTGCCGGCAAGGTCAGCGATCAATGGCCCGAGCAGCTCAAGCGTTATCCGGCCTATGGCGGCTTGCAGGCGATGGCGGTGACCCAGGTCTTCGAACAGAGCATCAGCCTGGTGGACGCCAGCGGCCAGCAACACTCCGTGCCCTGGAGCAGCATGAAATGGGCGCGCCCCTACCTCGGCCACAGTGCCCTGGGGCGCGTGCCGGCGCGGCCGGCCGATGTGGTCAAGGTCGGGGATGTGGTGCGCGTCGACCGGCAAAACGAGCCGCTGCTGAGCTTTAGCCAGGTGCCCAGGGCC
>NZ_VYKE01000128.1:0-15180 GCF_032424515.1 Pseudomonas sp. JV245A | reverse complement strand
TGTGCCGATTTCGTCTCCTTCGGGGGTGAAAAGTCTCAAGCTGCGACGGGGATAAAAGGCGACTCTGGATTTCGTATCCAACGCCTGTCGGCCCGGCCGACCTCATACAAGGACAAGACCATGAGCCGTAAAGCCATCCAGTGGAGCGGTGTGTTCCCCGCAGTGACCACCCAGTTCAACGCCGATTTTTCCCTGAACCTGCAAGCCACCCACAAGGTCATGCGCAGCCTGGTGGACGATGGCGTCTCGGGGCTGGTGGTGTGCGGCACCGTGGGGGAGAACACCTCGTTGACCACCGCGGAAAAACTCGCGGTGATCGAAGTGGCCAAGGACGCCGCCGGCGGCCGGGTGCCGGTGATTGCCGGGGTGGCCGAATTCACCACCGAGTTTGCCCGCAACACCGTGCGCGAGGCCGCCAGGGCCGGGGCCGACGGGGTGATGGTGATGCCCGCCCTGGTGTACTCGGCCAAGCCCCATGAGACCGCCGCGCATTTTCGCGCCGTGGCCACCGGCACCGACCTGCCGGTGATGGTCTACAACAACCCGCCCATCTACAAGAACGACGTCACCCCCGACGTACTGATCGCCCTGCAGGACTGCGAGAACATCGTCTGCTTCAAGGATTCCTCCGGCGATACCCGGCGCTTCATCGACCTGCGCAATGCCGTCGGCGACCGCTTCGTGCTGTTCGCCGGGCTCGATGACGTGGTGGTGGAAAGCGTTGCGGTGGGCGCCGAGGGCTGGGTCTCCGGGATGTCCGTGGCCTTCCCCAAGGAGGGCGAGACGCTGTTCCGCCTGGCCAAGGAAAAGCGCTTCGAGGAAGCCCTGGCCCTGTACCGCTGGTTCATGCCGCTGCTGCACCTGGATGCCCGTCCGGACCTGGTGCAGTGCATCAAGCTCTGCGAGGAACTGGTAGGGCGTGGTTCGTCCATTACCCGGCCGCCGCGCTTGCCGCTGCAGGGCGAGACCCTGGCCGAGGTCAAGGCGATTGTCGCCAAGGCCCTGGCCACGCGCCCGAGCCTGCCCAACGTCGGCTTGTAAGGCGTTCACGGGCGCCCAGGGTGAAGGGCGCCCGCTTCCAAACAACAGCTCCGGGCAGCCACAAGGCACAGCCCGGGTGCAGTGCTGCAAGCGTCGGACGGCCCCGCCGACGTGACATTCCATCTGCCCATTCCAATAATCCAAAACAGGCGCAGCCCCATGTCAGGCAAAGGCAAATTCAAGAAACAACTCTCTCTGGTGGACCTGACCTTTATCGGTCTGGGTGCGATTTTCGGTTCCGGCTGGCTGTTCGCTGCCAGCCACGTTTCGGCGATTGCCGGGCCGGCGGGGATCTTTTCCTGGCTGCTGGGCGGCTTTGCCGTACTGCTGCTGGGCATCGTCTACTGCGAGCTGGGGGCAGCCCTGCCCCGGGCCGGCGGGGTAGTGCGCTATCCGGTGTTTTCCCACGGGCCGCTGCTGGGCTACCTGATGGGGTTCATCACCCTGATCGCCTTTTCCAGCCTGGTGGCGATTGAAGTGGTGGCGGCCCGGCAGTACGCCGCGGCCTGGTTCCCGGCGCTGACCCACGAGGGCTCGAGCAACCCGACGATCATCGGCTGGCTGGTGCAGTTCGCCCTGTTGTGCCTGTTCTTCTGGCTCAACTACTACAGCGTCAAGACCTTCGCCAAATCCAACAACTTCATCAGCCTGTTCAAGTTCATCGTGCCGCTGCTGGTGATCGGGGTGCTGTTCACCTTCTTCAAGCCCGATAACTTCCATGTCCAGGGCTTTGCGCCGTTCGGTCTCTCGGGGATCGAGATGGCGGTCTCGGCGGGGGGCATCATCTTTGCCTACCTGGGGCTGACCCCGATCATTTCCGTGGCCAGCGAAGTGCGCAATCCGCAGCGCACCATTCCCATTGCCCTGATCCTTTCGGTGCTGCTCTCGACCCTGATCTACGGCCTGCTGCAACTGGCCTTCCTGGGCAGCATTCCCACGGAAATGCTGGCCAACGGCTGGAGCGGCATCAGCAAGGAGTTCTCTCTGCCGTACCGCGATATCGCCCTGACGCTCGGGGTGGGCTGGCTGGCCTACCTGGTGGTGGCCGACGCGGTGATCTCCCCCAGCGGCTGCGGCAACATCTACATGAACGCCACGCCGCGGGTGGTCTACGGCTGGGCCCGTACCGGGACCTTTTTCAAGATCTTCACCCGCATCGACGAAGAGTCCGGCATTCCGCGTCCGGCGCTGTGGCTGACCTTCGGCCTGTCGGTGTTCTGGACCTTGCCGTTCCCTTCCTGGGAAGCCCTGATCAATGTGGTCTCGGCAGCCCTGGTACTGAGCTATGCAGTGGCGCCCATCAGTGTCGCGGCCTTGCGCAAGAGCGCGCCGGAGTTGGCGCGGCCGTTCCGCGTGCGTGGTTTTTCCCTGCTGGGGCCGGTGTCCTTCGTGATCGCGGCGCTGATCGTCTACTGGTCGGGCTGGGGCACGGTGTCCTGGCTGCTGGGGCTGCAGATCCTGATGTTCGTGATCTACCTGTTGTGCAAGCGCCTGGTGCCCACCGATCACTTGAGCCTTGGCGAACAGGTGCGTTCGTCCCTGTGGCTGATCGCGTTCTATGCCCTGACCATCGTCATTTCCTACCTGGGCAGCTTCGGCGGCATCGGCGCCCTGGCTCACCCCTTCGACACCCTGACCGTCACCCTCATGGCCCTGTGTATCTACTACTGGGGCGCCAACACCGGCGTGCCCGGCGCCAAGCTGGTGCTGGACGGCGATGAGGTGGAATGAGGGTGCCCACTTTCAAGCAGACGAGGCAAACCATGACTGTTACTGGACAGATGCTGATCGGCCAGCAAGCCGGCTTAGGCACCCACGGGCATATCCATGGGCTGAACGCGGCCACCGGCGAGGTGCTGCAACCGGCTTTTGGCGGGGCCGCACCGGCCGACCTGGAGCGTGCCTGTGCCCTGGCCCAGGCGGCGTTCGAGCCTTATCGGCTGTTGCCGCTGGAGCGGCGGGCGGCGTTTCTGGAGAGTATCGCCAGCCAGATTCTTGAGCTGGGGGATGAACTGATCGAGCGTTGCCTGCTGGAAACCGGCCTGCCCCGTGCCCGCCTGGAAGGCGAGCGCGGGCGCACCGTTGGCCAGTTGCGGCTGTTTGCCGCGGTGGTGCGCAAGGGCGGGTTTCTCGGGGTGCGGATCGACCCGGCGCAGCCCGGGCGCCAGCCTTTGCCCAGGGTCGACCTGCGCTTGCGGCAGATGGGTCTGGGGCCGGTGGCGGTGTTCGGTGCGTCGAACTTTCCTTTGGCCTTTTCCGTGGCCGGCGGCGATACCGCATCGGCCCTGGCGGCGGGCTGCCCGGTGATCGTCAAGGCGCACTCGGCCCACCCCGGCACCTCGGAGCTGGTGGCCCAGGCCATCGCCCGGGCGGCACGGCAGCAGGGAATGCCCGAAGGGGTGTTTTCACTGTTGTTCGACAGTGGCCGGGATATCGGCCAGGGGCTGGTGGCGGACTCGCGGATCAAGGCCGTGGGTTTCACCGGCTCGCGCAGCGGCGGGATGGCCCTGATGCAGATCGCCGCAGCGCGCGCCGAGCCGATCCCGGTGTATGCGGAAATGAGTTCGATCAATCCGGTGCTGCTGTTGCCCCATGCCCTTGAGGAGCGCGGCGAGCAGATCGCCCCGGCGTTTGTCGCCTCGCTGACCCAGGGCGCCGGGCAGTTCTGCACCAACCCGGGGTTGATCCTGGCCGTCGATGGGCCGGCGTTGCAGCGTTTTGAGCGGGCCGCCGCCGAGGCCCTCGGCCACGTGGCGGCGCAGACCATGCTCACGCCGGGCATTTACCGCAGCTACTGCCAAGGCGTGGCCAGCCTCGCGGCGCATGCCCGGGTGCAGCTCCTGGCCCAGGGCCCGGAAGGGCAGGGCCAGCAGGCGCGCGGGGCATTGTTCGCCACCTCGGCCGCGGCGTTCATGGCGTGCCCCGAGTTGCGCGGGGAGATCTTTGGCCCGGCCTCGCTGATTGTCCGCTGCGCCGACTTGACTGTCCTTCAACAGGTACTGCGCAGCCTGGAGGGCCAGCTGACCATTGCCATTCACCTGGTCGAGGGCGATCAGCCGCAGGTGCGGGCGCTGCTGCCGCTGCTGGAGAGCAAGGCCGGGCGCCTGCTGGCCAACGGTTTCGGCACCGGTGTCGAAGTGGCCCATGCCATGGTCCATGGCGGGCCGTTCCCGGCCACTTCCGACAGCCGCAGCACTTCCGTGGGCAGCCTGGCGATCCAGCGCTTCCTGCGCCCGGTGTCCTACCAGGACCTGCCCGAGTCGCTGTTGCCGGCTGAACTGCACAGCGCCAATCCATTGCAGGTGCCGCAGCTGCTCGACGGCCAGGGCCCGGGCTGACCCGAGGCGCGCCTGCTCTCCTCGGGAGTGCCGGCGCGCCTGCTCATCCTTCTTGCCTTACCTATCCGCAAACTCTCCCACAGGAGCGTTCCCCACCTGCCATAGAGGTTCCTGCATGTCTGAATACATCACCCTGTCACTGGATGAAGTCTGTGCCCTGTCCTATCAGGTCCTCACTCGCCACGGCCTGTCCGACGCCCATGCCCGGGCGATCGCCGAAGTCATCACCCAGGGCCAGCGTGACGAGTGCCACTCCCATGGGGTGTATCGTCTGCTGGGCTGCGTACGTTCGGTGCGCGAGGGCCGGATAGACCCCCGGGCCGAACCCAGCCTGCGGCATGTTTCTCCCGGGGTGCTGGAGGTGGATGCCCATTACGGCTACTCCCTGCTGGGTTTTCATACCGGTTTGCCGATCCTTGCGGAAAAGGCCCGCAGCCAGGGGATCGCCGCCATGGTGATCAAGCGCTGCTTCCACTTTTCCGCGCTGTGGCCGGAGGTCGAGGCGATTGCCGACTACGGCCTGGTGGGGATGGCGATGAACCCCAGTCATAGCTGGGTGGCCCCGGCGGGCGGGCGTCATCCGGTGTTCGGCACCAACCCCCTGGCCTTTGCCTGGCCGCGCCCGGGGGGCCAGCCTTTTGTCTTTGACTTCGCCACCAGTGCCATTGCCCGGGGGGATATCGAACTGCATGCGCGCCAGGGCAAGCCGATTCCCGAGCACTGGGCCATCGACGCCGATGGCCAGCCCACCACTGATGCGAAGGCGGCGTTGCAGGGCGCCATGCAGACGTTCGGCGGGCACAAGGGTTCGGCCCTGGCGGCGATGATCGAGTTGCTGGCCGGTGCCCTGATCGGCGACCTGACCAGTGCCGAGTCCATGGCCTTCGATGGAGGCGTGGGGGCTACGCCCTGCCATGGGGAACTGGTGCTGGCGTTCGATCCCAGAGTGTTTTTGGGGGAGGGCTATGAGCAGGGGCTGGAACGGGCGGAAGGGTTGTTCGCGGCGATTGCCCGACAGGGCGCACGGCTGCCGTCACAGCGGCGTTTTGCGGCCCGGGCCCGCAGCCTGGAGCACGGAGTGCAGATTCCCCGAGGGCTGCTGGAGGATATTCGCGGGTTGCTCTGAGGCCTGTTCACCGGCAGACGGCTCCTGCGGATGAGTGCAGGAGCCGGCTTTACGGCATCAGAAGCGTACGTTGGCCGCCAGCTCGGCGGAGCGCCCCGGCGCGACGGTGGCGAACATCCCCACGTGGGAGGCGTCGTAGTAAGTCTCGTCGGTGAGGTTGAGCACGTTGAGTTGCAGGTCCAGGTTCTTGTTCACCCGGTAGGCGAGCATGGCGTCGTAGCGCCAGTAGGAATCGAGGCTGCGGGTGTTTTCATCGTTGGTATAGCGCTTGTCCACATAGTTGGCGCCGCCGCCGACCTTCCAGCGGTCGGTGAGGGCGTAGGTGGTCCAGACCGAGCCGCTGTTGGGGGCGATGAACTTGGCCTGGTTGCCATCGAAGTTGGTGTTTTTTCCGGACGCATACTTGACCGTCTTGGCATCCAGGTAGGTGTAGCCCGCCATCACTTCCCACTGTTCGGTGAGATGGCCGGTGGCTCCCACTTCAAACCCCTTCACCTCGACGTCGCCGTCCAGCGTGACCTCGTTGCTGATCGGGTCGTAGGTCCGGGCGTTGGTCTTCTCGGTCTTGAACAGGGCCGCGGTCAGGGACAGGCGTTCGTTCAGCAGGTCCCACTTGGTGCCCAGCTCGATGCTGCGGCTCTTTTCCGGATCCAGGTTGCTCAACCGCCCGCCCGCGGCGCCGTCGGCCCCCCCGGATTGCCCGGCGGTTTCCCCCGATGGGTTGAACGAAGTGCCGTAGGACAGGTAGATGCTGCCGTACGGCAGGGGCTTGAAGACGATGCCGCTCTGGTAGGTCCAGAGGTTGCTGCGGTTGCTCTGCACACCATCTCGCACGTGGTAGTTGTCGAAGCGCGCCCCCAGGTTCAGGTCCCATTGTTCATGCAGGGCCATGGTGTCCATCACGTACAGGGCGCGGTTGTTGTGCTTGGTGACGCGATGCTGGCCATCGCCGCGTGGCACCGGGGTGAAGGGATCCTTGGGGTTAGGGTGGTTCAGGTCACCGAGGTCGGCGCTGCCCGCGCTGCCATAGCGGTTTTTCTCGTCGATCCGTTCCCGGGAGAATTCCAGGCCGGCGCTGTAGCTGTGGCCGATGGAGCCAGTGTCGAACTTGCCGAAAATATCGGTCTGGTTGATCAGCGAGGTATTGACCACGTTACGTGGGCGAGCGGTGCGTTGTGCGAGGTTGTTGCGCTCCTGGGCCGGTGTCGCAATCGGCCGGCTCATGATGTAGTCCTGCATGCTGCGCCCCTGGCGTGTGGTGTTGCGCAGGGTCAGGTGGTCATTGAAGTCGTGTTCCAGTTGCAGGGTGAAAAGGTCGGCCGAGGTCTTGCGGAAGTCGCGTTTGCTGAAGCCGTAGAAATTGTCCCGGTCGACCTTGACCGGCTTGCCGCTGATGGCCGATACCGGAACACCCTGGTCGGGAATGTCGTCGCTCTGCATGTGGTAGTAGCTGAGGGTGCCGCGGGTATCGGTGTTCAGGCCGAAGGAAAAGCTCGGCGCCAGGCCCCAGCGGGTGACTTCCACATCGTCGCGCCCGGGGGTATCGGCTTCATGCTTCATGGCGTTCAGGCGCAGCGCCATGTTCTGTTCGGGCAGGTACTGGTTGAGGTCGACGGTGGTGCGGCGCAGTTGATCGGTGCCCAGGGTCAGGCTGCCGGCGGCGAAGGTTTCCTGCTGCGGCACTTTGCTGACCAGGTTGATGGTGCCGCCGGTGGAACCGCGCCCCGCGTAGGCCGAGCCCGGGCCCTTGACGATCTCGATCTGCTCGACGTTGAAGGCTTCGTGGGTCATGCGCCCGACATCGCGAATGCCGTCGATCATGATGTCGGTGCTGGCTTCGAAACCACGGATGAAGGGCCGGTCGCCCAGCGGCGTGCCGCCTTCGCCCGCGCCGAAGGTGATTCCCGGCGTGGTGCGCAGGGCATCGGCCAGGGTCGACACCGCACGCTCCTGCATCAGGGATTCGGTGATGATGGTCACCGACTTCGGGGTTTCGCGCAGCGGTGCGGTGAACTTCACCGAATCCGATGTTTCGCGCTTGTATCCCGGCTTGTGTTCGCCCTTGACGTGGGTGGTGCCGAGGGTGACGGATGCCGGGTCGGATGGGCGTTCGGTGGATTGCTCGGTGGCGCCGAGGCTGGCTTCGCTAAGGGCCATCAAACCGAGGGATGTGGACCACAACTTCCATGGGTGTGGGCGGGCAGGACTGGACATTTCAGATAAAGCCTCCGTTTTATTTGGAAGCGATTCTCATATGCGAATTTATGTCATTCAATCAGAACTATCTGAACAATCATGTCGAAAAGTGTATGCGTCGTTGTATGCGCGATAGCCGGCCCCTCCTCAGGACCGCTACCAAGGGGCCGTGGCCTGTTGCTGAACCGGAGGGTTCTTTTTTTTCCGGCGTTGCGGTTTCATGAGCGCCCCCCTTTCAGGAAGCTCACGGATGAACCTGCATTTCGAAACCGCCCGCCTGTTGCTGCGCCCCCGTACCCTTGAGCACTTCCAGGCGTGCCTGGGTATGGATCAGGATCCCGAAGTCACGCGCTTCATCCCCGGGACCTGGGATGGCGGGCAGTGGCACAGGGACTTTTTACAGGGGCGCATGACCCAGGATTTCGGCCCGCGCTGCGGGTATTGGGCGATCTTCGCCAAGGACGCGCCGGATGAGTTGCTGGGCTGGGTTTCCTTCATTCCCTTCGATGCTGTGGGGCCCGAGCTGGAAATGGGCTGGCGCCTGGTGCGGCGGGCCTGGGGGCGGGGTTTTGCCAGCGAGGCCGCGCGGCGGATCGTCGAGCATGCGTTTGCCGACCCGGCGGTGCAGCGCATAGTCGCCGATGCCCATGTCGACAATGAGGCGTCGTTGGCGGTGGCGCGCAAGGTCGGTTTTCGCTTCACCCACAATGCCGATTTCGAAGGCTTGCCCTGCCGCTTCTTTGCAATGACCCGTGAGGATTTTTGCCAGCAACGGTCGGCTGGCTGAGGCGGGGGGCAAGCGTGGGGCGCCGGTGGCGGCGCCCCGTATGGTCCATGCCTGCCGTCAGAGGTGGCGGCTGACCCACCACAGCACCAGGAAGGCAATGACGGCCACCAGGGCCGCGAACTGGAACAGATTGATCAGCCACTTCAGGCCCAGGGGGAATTTCCTGTAGTCCTTCACGTTCAGGCCGCCGTTGCGCAGGAACAGGTGGGGCATGGCGAACAGTGCGCCGATGCACAGCAGCATGAAGAAACGGCTAAGGGGGTCCTTGCCCAGGAGTGGCGTGCGGATGGCAATGACCCGGCAGCGCGACAGATGCTTGACCATGTCATCAAGCCTGAAATAGCCCAGATAGACCTGGATCGCCAGGGACACCAGCCCGGCCATGACCACCAGAACCCAACCCGCGGTATAGATATCTTTTGCGTTACACATATCTCTTCAGTGACCTCCTCAAGGTGGCGACCACGCGCTCAGCGTATTGCTCCTCCAGTGAGCCCTGGCACGCAGGGCAGCCGGCCACCATAGCACTTTGGGAGCCGTGTCGGGCGCAGGTGCTCCGGTACCCAGGGGCCAATGAGCACCGCATCAGGGCTGTTTAGCGCGGTCGTAGCCCTGGTCGGAGGCTGGGAGGGGGGGCAGGGCGGCCCTAGAGCTTGGCGCAACGTTCCACATCGGCCTGGGTGGTGACCTGGGTGTCGATGCCCAGGCGGTATTTGCAATAGTCGATGATCATCTGGCGCTGTTCATCGGTGAGTTTTTCCACGCGCCGGTAGTCGCCGTCATTGGCGTGGATGTTGAAGAATTCCAGGCGCAGGGTCGGGGATGTCTTGATAAACCAGCGGGTATGGGTTTCAGCCTCTTCAAGCTCGGTGTAGTAACCGAGGTTGAGCACCATCAGCAGGATGAGGGAGAGCAGCAACAGCAGTGTTTTCAAGGCACGGCTCCTTCCGTGGGGGGCGCCAGGGGCGCGGGCTGCGAATGCTTCAGGTTTTTCCCCGGCTTGGCAAGCGCTCGGGCAGGAGGGGGGACAGCATCGATGGCGGGATTGGCTTCAGGTTCAGCAAGCAGACAGTTGCGCACTGGTAAAAATATCGGCACGCCTGGCAGGAGCCGGGCGGTGACAGGGGGCAAATGGTTTCAAGCGGATTCACGGCAGGTTGCCAAGAGTCTGTCGGGGCGAATGGCCCGGTGCATCCGTTTGCAAGCCGCAGAGCGATCGTGGGCTCTGTACGAAAACTACCTGCGCTTCGATCAGACTGCGTTAAAAACAGGCTCGGAATGCTCATTTAGGTTCCTAAACTCCGCTTCCTCGCCTGTTTTTGCCTTGCCTGATCTTTGCTCGGCGAGTTTTCGTACAGACCCTGGGATCGCTCTTTTTTTGCCTGCACCTGGGCGTTTCAGCAACGGCATCAGACCAGGCCCAGGGTCGCGGGCCGGGAACCGGGGAACACCGCCTGTACCTGAGCGCGGGAAAGCCCCCAGGTAGCGCCCAGTAGGCCGCCGAGCAGATCCCGGTAGTTGTTGAGCACCGGGTAGTCGCGGTTCTGCAGCAGGCTTTGCGCGTTCACCGTCACTTGCTCGCCGGCCAGGCGCCCGCCGCGAATGCTGCCGCCCAACACCCAGTACACCGTGCCATGGCCGTGGTCGGTGCCCCGGGCGCCGTTCTCGCGAAAGGTCCGGCCGAATTCGGAGACCACGACCACCAGGCTGTCCTTCCAGTGCTCGCCCATGGCCTCGGCATAGGCCGCCAGCCCTTGCCCGAGGTTGGCCAGGTTGCTGGCCAGTTGGCCCTGGGTGCTGCCCTGGTTGACGTGGGTATCCCAGCCGCCGACATCGACGAAGCCCAGGCGATACTGCTCGCGCATCAGGCCGGCCATGCGCCGGGTCTGGGCGGCGAAGCTCTGTGCATTGGCGGCCCCGCGATTGGCTGCGAGCATCTCTTGCTGCAGCTCCCGGGAGACCTTCTGGCGCAGGGCCAGTCCATCGCTGGCCGCGGCGGCATAGGGCGTGTGCTGGTACATGGCGGCCAGAATCGCTGCCTGGCGCTCATCGAAGGGCGTCTTGCCGGCGCTGCGCAAGGACAGGTTGGGAATCTCCTGGCCGCCCTGGAAGCTCAGGGGCAGGGCGTCGGTAAAGGCGATAGGCGCGCTGTCGGGCACCTGCCGCGCCAAGCGTGCGAGGAACCCCGAGTCGTAGCGCCGGTGCTGCTGGCTCGGCTGGCCGGCCTCGATAGTGTCCTGGGTCTGGAAGTGGCTGCGGGACAGGTCGTCGGTGCCGGCAAAGGGCACGAAGGCGAGTTCATGGCGCTGCCACAGCGGGTACAGCGAATCGCGCAGCACCGGGTTCAGGCCCCAGTGGCTGTCCAGGGCGATGGCGCTCTGTGGGTTGTGCCCATCGGGCCGGGCAATCGCCAGGGTCGGGCGCGACTCGTAGTAGAAGTCGCTGCTGTAGGGCACCAGCAGGTTGTTGCAGTCATAGCCGCCGCGCAGGAACACCAGCAGGGTGCGCGGCGCCGAGGCCGGTGCGGCGAACAGCCGGGCACAAAACGTCAGGCTGGGCAGGGCGGCGGCTGCGATCAACAATTGGCGACGATTCATGACGGCTCCTGGTCAGGTGGGGCGCTCTCAGCGATTGTTGAAATCCGGCGAGGACAGCAGGAAGGTGTTCCATTCCTGGGGGGAAACGGCCTGCTCCAGGGCGTTGCGGGTGGTGCTGGAGAGGTAGGGGGCGATTGCCTGGTAATACATCGGCGTGGTGATCATGGGAAACCCCGGCCCCGGGACCTGGCTGCCCTCGGCGGTGAACAGCCGGTTGTTGCCCGAGCCCATGGCCCGGGCGATTTCAAAGCGCTTGGCCATCTGCCCGGAACTCGACCAGCCACTGGCTACCAGCGGCCAGCCGTCGGGAGTGATGCGCCCGAACAGCGGCTGGCCCATCTGATTCAGCCAGTTGAGCAGTGGTCGCGGGTTGGCCAGGGGCTTGCCGTCATAGGTCAGGCGCAGCGCCGAGACCACGAACTGTTGCGGGTCCTTGAATTTCCTGCCGGCCGCGTGCAGCAGCTCCGGCGATTGCATCAGGGTGGCCATGACCTGGGCGATGTCGCCATCGCTGTCACTGAAGCTCTTGGCCATGCGCGCCACCAGCGCCGGCGGCGGCTCGTCCGCGACGAAGTACTGGGCCAGCTTGCGCGAGATGAACCGCGCGCAGGCCGGTTGCCGGGTGATGAGGTCTACGGCCTGGGTGATCTCGTCATACCCGCTGCCCTTGATGGTATGGCCCAGCAGGTGCTTGTCGCTGAAGTCGTGACGTTTGGGGTTGAACTGGAACAGGCCCTGTTGCACCACCAGGGGCTGCAGGTTGCGGGGAAAGCGCTGCTCGCGACCGTCCAGGGGCGCCAGCCCGGCTCCGGTGAGGATCAGCGCCAGCTGTTGCACGTCTTCCTGGCTGTAGCCGGCGTCGACGCCCAGGCTGTGCAGTTCCATCAGTTCACGGGCGTAGTTCTCGTTGACCTTGCCCCTGGCGTTGCTGCTGTTGTCCAGGTATTCGAGCATGGCCGGGCTTTGCAGGGTGGCCAGCAGCAGGTCCTTGAACTTGCCCAGGGCGTGGGGGCGGAGGGTGTTTTCAAGGTAGTCGGCGGTCAGCAGCCGCACCCTGCCCTTGCCCTGGAACACGCTGAAATGGTTGAGCCAGAACAGCACCAGTTGTTCCTTGAGCTGGTTGGGGCCGTAGACAGCTTGCAACAGCACACTGGACTGGGTCTGTTCAGCCAGTTGGGCGGCGTACTGGCGCAGGTCTTTTTGCGCCTGGTTGCGCGCTTCGCCCTCGGGCATTGCCTTGATCTGTTCCTGGCGCTGCCGGAACTCCTCCAGCAGGGAGCGGGGCGAATCGTTCAGGGCCGGATAACTGCGCAGCAGGGTGTCGATGGCCGGTGGCAACGGATCGTGCAGGCGATCGTCCAGTTGCGCCCTCAGCAGCTCATTGCGCCCCAGGGTGCGCAGGCGCTGGAGTTGCGCCGCGTCCAGGTCGAAGCCGTCACGCCGCAGCCATGCGATGTCGGCGGCACTGGGCGCTTGAGGTTGTGCGGCGTGGGCCAGGATTGGCAGCAGCACAGCCAGGGCAGTCGACAGGTACAGGCAGCGGGGCAACGGGGAAAGCCTTGGCATGGGCGGTTGGTCCGAAGTGAGAGGTCGCGGCCGATGGGGATTTTCGCCGTCCGTCGCCAGGTTCAGGGCAGGGCGTGAAGCCTGTCCCGGCTCCCTGGGCAGCACAGCGGTATAGCGTCGCAGGCTACCAGAGGGTTGTTCC
Source organism: Pseudomonas sp. JV245A (assembly GCF_032424515.1). Classification (NCBI taxonomy): domain Bacteria; kingdom Pseudomonadati; phylum Pseudomonadota; class Gammaproteobacteria; order Pseudomonadales; family Pseudomonadaceae; genus Pseudomonas; species Pseudomonas sp. JV245A. The sequence continues at coordinate 2,387 of NZ_VYKE01000128.1, read as the reverse complement.
GGCTTTCAGTCGGCAATGCTCTAGGACAAGTGTTTCAACGCAGGGTTGGGGGGCTTGCCGTCGACCGTTCGTCCGACGGATGGAATTGGCAAGCACTAGTCACTGCGTCATGCTGTCGATGGATGTCGTAGTGCCACTACTTCAAGGCCCGACCCGGTTTCCGGGTGTCGTTCCATCCCTGCGTTGGTGAGATAGATTGGTGATGAGTGTGTTGATCCTGCCCGAGGCGCAATATGCCCGATAAGGCGCTGGCCGAGGAGCAGCGCCTGGCTGCCCTGTATGCCCTGGAACTGCTGGATACGGCCCGGTGCGAGCGTTTTGACCGCATCTGCCGGCTGGCCGCAGAGTACTTCAAGGTGCCCACGGCCCTGATCACCCTGGTGGACCGTGATCGGCAGTGGTTCAAGTCGCGGGTGGGCTTTGCGCCCGAGCAGACCCCCATCGAGCAATCGTTCTGCGCCTATACCATCAAGTCCGGTGATGTATTCGAGGTGGAAAACGCCCGCCAGGATGTGCGTTTCCACGCCAACCCCCTGGTGACCCAAGACCCGGGCATCGGTTTTTATGCCGGCGCGCCGCTGATTACCTCCACCGGGCATGCGATCGGCAGCCTGTGCGTCATCGATCGCCAGCCCCAGCGCCTGAATGCTGCCGAGCGTCAGCAACTGCGCGACCTGGCATCCCTGGTGATGGAGCAGGTGGAGCAGCGTCAGCGCCTGACCCGGCGCGATCCGGTGAGCAGGCTGCCCAACCGTGAGCAATTTCAGAGCGACCTGTACGACCTGGCGGATGAGAACCCGGGAGAACGGCGCGTGCTGGTGCTGGTGGACGCGGTGGACATGACCGTGGCCCACGAGCTGACCCTGGCCATGGGCCTGGCGCCGTTCGAGACCATCGTGCGGTTCCTGGCCCAGCAACTGCTCGCCTACCTGGGGCGCCATGTGCGGGTGTATCACGTATCGGTCAAGCGCTTCGGCTTCCTGCTGCCGGCGGCTCCCGGGATCGAGCGCTTCCTGGAAGGCCTGGTGCGGCGCCTGCGGCGTCAGCCGCCAGGGCTGGAACTGCCGATGATTCCCGGGGTGTGCGCGGGCACGGTGGAGTTCTCCACGGACCGCGACGCCGTGCCCGACGTGTTGCGCAAGGCCATGTTCGCCCTGGAACTGGCGACCCTCAACCGCAGCACCTGGGCGCCTTACGACGTGGTGCGGGACCAGGCCTACCGGCGAGCCTTCAACCTTGCCTCGGATATCAGCGAAGCCCTGGACAGTGGGCAGATCTACCTGATGTTCCAGCCGCGTTTCGCCCTGCCCGACGGCGCCCAGGTCAGCGCCGAGGCGCTGATCCGCTGGGATCACCCCTGGCTGGGGCCGATTTCACCGGCGGAGTTCATTCCGGTGATGGAGCGCAATGCGTTGATCCACCGGGTAACCCACTGGGTGATCAATGCGGTGCTCGGCAAGCTGCAGGCCTGGAGCGACGGTGAAGTGCAGCGCCTGTCGATCAACCTCTCGCCCCAGGATTTCGAGGACCAGGACATCGCTGATGTGCTCAAGGCGGCCTGTCGCCGCCACGGCATCGAACCCCATCGCCTGGAAGTGGAAATCACCGAGGGTGCCTGGTTGCGTTCCAACCCGCGGGTGCTGGACCAGTTGAGCAAGATCCGCGCCCTGGGCATGGATGTGGCCATCGACGATTTCGGTACCGGCTACAGTAACTTCGCCTATCTGCATCAGATTCCGGCCAATGTGGTGAAGCTCGACAAATCCATGGTCACCGACCTTGAGAGCAGTGCCCAGCACCAGAAGATCACCCGCTCGGTCATCGCCCTGGCCCGGGAACTGGGCTACCGCACCGTGGCCGAGGGCATTGAAAGCTTCAAGTGCCTGCAGATGCTGCGCACCTTCGGCTGCGATGAGGCCCAGGGTTATTTCCTGGCCCGGCCCATGGTCCAGGAAAAATTCCTGGCCCGCAGCGCGGCCCAGCGCTTTCCACTACAGCAAGGCTACTGACTGCGGCTTCTGTAGCCGCTGTCGCAGGCTGCGAGCGGCCCGAAGGGGCGTTAAAAAACCTTGAGGGCGCCGCACCTCCTCACCGCTGCGCTGCCACCAGCAACAGCATCGGCCGCACCCGCTCCTCTGCCAGCGCCGGAAGGTCCTCGATCTGCTGCGCCGTGGGGCCCCACTCCTGCACATGGCGCAGGTTGAAGCCGGTATCGATCAGCGTGTTGAGCAGCGTGCCCAGGGTACGGTGCTGCTTGATCACCCCTTCGGCCAGCCAGTGGGTCACCCGCTCGCCTTCCTGCTGGTAGCTGTCCACCGGCCAGGACTGGCGGCCCTGCGCGTCCACCTGCCAGCCCGGGTTGCGCGGTGCCATGAAGATCGGGTGCT
>NZ_VYKE01000127.1:0-15566 GCF_032424515.1 Pseudomonas sp. JV245A | reverse complement strand
CTGGAGAACACATGGCTGACGATAAACAGCCCGAACAGCACCGTGAGCAGCTTGCGTCGTTCGATGTTGCGGGTCAGCAGCATCACCGGCAGCGAGGTCAGGGACACGATCCAGGCGTAGATGGTGAGCATCAGACCGACCCGCTCGGTGGGCAGGTCGAAGCTGGCGCCAATGGCGCTGAGCAGGCCCACTGGCACAAACTCGGTGGTGTTGAAGACAAAGGCCGCCAACGCCAGCGCGATGACCGGCTGCCAGTTGCCTTGGGGTGTCGCCGCGGAATCACTCATGGGGGGGCGTCATACTCTTTCGATGATGGAACGGGTCCGGGACCCGCTGGAAAAATGCACAACCCGGGCCAGCATCGCTGCTCCCGGATTGCGGGCAAAGGCTCCCAGGCGGAGCCAGGGTGCAGCGCCGCTTCAATTCCCTTGGGCGGTTCGCGCAAAGACCTGCATGGCCAGCGCCACGCCCTGCAGCAGGCGCGCCGCACTGACGCCGTCGCGGGCTTGCACCGACAGCCCGTGGAGCACCGTAGAGTAATAATCGCCCAGGGAAGTTGCATCGCTGTGGCCGGGCAATTCACCCGCCTGCTGCGCGGCTTCCAGGCGCTGGATAATGCTTGCGGTACGCGCCCGGCGATGTTCGGCCAGCCATTCGCGCACGCTGTCGTTGTCGCTTGAGCAGTTCACCGCCGAGGCCACCACCATGCAGCCACGGGGGCCGTCGGCCCGGGTGTAGAGTGCCACCGCTTCTTGCAGCATGCGCTCGATGGCGACGTAGGCGCAGGGCTCTTGCAGGGCCAGGTCGGCGAAACCGCCTTCCTGGCTTTCGTACAGCTCGATGGCCTCGCGAAACAACGCCTCCTTGGAGCCGAAGGCGGCATAGATGCGCGCCGAGGCGATGCCCAGGGCCGCCACCAGGTCGGCCATGGAGGTGGTTTCGAAACCACGGCGCCAGAACAGTTCGAGCGCCTGGCGCAGTGCCTGGTGACGGTCGAATTCGCGGGGTCTTCCAGCCATGGGGGTCGGGTATCTCGTCGGGACAGGGAAGGCGTTCGGTTGAGCCCGAACAGCCGGTTGGCGCAGGGCGCCGGGACGAAATGATATTAGATTTGCGCCGGTCGCGGCCAATTTCCGTGGCCGCGGCCTTGCCTGCGCCCTGCCTCAGTCACGGCCCTCCTGCAGAAACGGCAGCAGCAGCGCGAGAAACTCCTCCGGTGCCTCTTCCATGATGAAGTGCCCGCAGTCCTCGACAATGGCCCCGCGCAGGTCATTGGCATGGCCCTGCAGGGTCAGCAGAGGTGCATCGTTGGTGGCGTGCTCGGCACCAATGGCCAGCACCGGCATGGTCAGCGGCCGCTGCGCGCGCAGCTGATTCTGGCGCACCGTCTCGGGGATCGCCCGGTAATAGGCGAAGCCTGCGCGCAAACCGCCCGGGGCAGCGTAGGCCTCGATGTAGACTTCGGCGGCCACCGCCTCGCGGCGATGGGACCAGTGGTCGAAGATGTAATTCAGGTAGGCCCGCTCGCGCCCGGCGATCAAGGCTTCCGGCAAATCCCGCAGCTGGTTGAACATGAAGTGCCAGAGAAAGATGTTCTGCTGCGGCGCGACGAAAATCGGTGGTGCATCCGCCAGCCCGGGGATCACCGCCTCGGTCAGCGCCAGGCGCTCCACCGCCTGCGGATGGTCGCTGGCCAAGGCGTAGGCGATCCACATGCCGACGTCGTGGCCGACCACGCTGTAGCGCTCGAAACCCAACTGCCCCATCACCTGGTGCAGCACCCCGGCCACATGGCCGGTGTCGTAGCCGTGCTCAGGGCGGTCGGACTGGCCGCTGCCCGGCGGGTCCACGGCAATGGCCTGGAAGCCTTGGGCAGCCAGGGCCTGGATCACCTGACGCCAGGCGTACCAGGTCTGCGGCCAGCCGGGAATCAGCAGCACCGGCCGGCCCGTGCCGGCGGTGACACAGTGGATGCGCTGGCCATCGACGCGCACATAGCGGTGAACCAGGTCGAGGCTGTCGGCCTGGAGGGTGTCAGTCAAAGCGTTCATGGTGTGTTCTCGATGAAGGGTTTCAGGCAATGCCGAGCATGGCGTTGATCTGTTGGCGGTCGATCTGCGCGCCGGCGAAGTCGTCGAAGATGCGCTGGGTGACCTGGATCATGTGCCGGTTGATGAACTCGACACCTTCCCGGGCGCCATCCTCCTGATCCTTGAGGCAGCACTCCCACTCCAGGGTCGCCCAGCCCGGGTAGTCGTATTGCGCCAGCTTGGAAAAGATCCCCTTGAAGTCCACCTGGCCATCGCCCAGGGAACGGAAGCGCCCGGCGCGCTCGACCCAGGCGCTGTAGCCGCCGTAGATGCCCTGGCGGCCGCTGGGATTGAACTCGGCATCCTTGACGTGAAACATGCGGATGCGCTCGTGGTAGATGTCCAGGTAACTCAGGTAGTCCAGCTGTTGCAGCACGAAGTGGCTGGGGTCGAAGAGGATGTTGCAACGCGGGTGATGGTCCACCAGTTCATGGAAGCGTTCGAAGCTGGTGCCGTCGTGCAGGTCCTCGCTGGGGTGGATCTCGTAGCACAGGTTGACCCCCTGCTCGTCGCAGGCATCGAGGATCGGCCGCCAGCGCCGCGCCAGCTCGTCGAACGCCGTCTCGATCAGGCCCTCGGGGCGCTGGGGAAAGGGAAACAGATAAGGCCAGGCCAGGGACCCGGAAAAGGTCCCCAGCTCACTCAGCCCCAGGCGTCGCGAAGCCTTGGCCGCCAGCTTCATCTGCTCCATGGCCCAGGCCGTTCTGGCTTGCGGATTGCCCCGCAGCGCTGGCGGCGCGAAGTTGTCGCACATCGCGTCGTAGGCCGGGTGCACCGCCACCAGCTGGCCGAAGATATGGCTGGTCAGCTCGCTGATCTGCAGGCCCTTCTGCGCCAGCTGGCCCTTGAGTTCATCGCAGTAGTCCTGGCTCTCGGCCGCCGTGGCGACGTCGAACAACCGCGCATCCCAGGCAGGGATCTGCAGCGCCTTGAAACCCAGGTCGGCGGCCCATTGGGCAATCGCCGGCAAATTGTGGAACGGCGCCGTCTCGGCGCTGAATTGCGCCAGATGCAGGCTGGGCCCCTTGAGGGTTTTCATCGAACTGCTCCCTATTCTTTGTCGGTCGACAAAGAATAGGGATACGCTCTGGCCGCGTCAATCATCGCCGTGCAGAAAAGTGTTTGGCCGTGAGGCCGTTCGCCCGTAGGTGCTGGCTTGCCAGCGAAGGCGTCGCAGTGGTCGACAAGGCAAAAAAAGCCCGCGATGAAGATCGCGGGCCCGGCCGGCATCCATGCAGCATCACGGCCGGCTATACACCTCACGCCCGGCAAAGTAGGTCTTGAGCACCTGGGTTTGCGCCAGTTGCTCCTGGGGCACCTGGAACACATCGCGGTCAAGAACGATCAGGTCGGCCTGCTTGCCCGGGGCCAGGCTGCCGATCTGCTGCTCCAGGCCAATGGCCCGCGCGGCGTTGCGGGTGTAGGCGTAGAACATGGTTTCCCGGTCGATGCCTTCGTCCTTGTTCAACACGCCCTTGGGCCCCTTGCGGCTGATGGCCTGGGCGATGGCCTTCCAGGGTTCCGGGGTGCTTACCGGCCAGTCGCTGGCCCCGGCGATGGTGGCGCCGTTCTTCAGCAGCGAGCGGGCCGGGTACATGAACTGGAACTGCATGGCGCTGATGTAGGGCTGGAGCAAATCGATGCTCAGCTCATCGGCGGCGGCCCAGTACAGCTGCATGGAGGCGATCACGTCCAGTGGCTTGAAGCGGGCGAACTCCTTGGGGTTGACCATCTGCAAGTGGGTGATGGAGTGCACCACCCCACTCTGGCGATCACGCCGCGCCTGCTCGATGCCGTTGAGGGATTCGCGCACCGCGCGGTCGCCAATGGCATGCACATGCACCAGCCAGCCACGGGCATCGGCGGCGCTGACCAGCTCGCCGAAATGCGCCGGGTCGATCAGCAGTTCGCCGTCCTTCTTCGAGTTCTTGTAGGGGGTCAGCAGGGAAGCGGTCTGCGCCGGAAACTCGGCGACACCGTCGGCGAAGATCTTGATCCCCGGCAGGCTCAGGTTCGGCACCCCGAGGAACTGCTGGCGCACCTGCTCCAGCACCTCCAGGTCCGCCGGGCGGCTCTTGGGATTGGCCACCATCAGGGCCGCGACCCGCAGGGTCAGCTCGCCCTTCTGCGCCAGCGCCTTGTACACCGGCAGCACACCGACGGTCTGGGCCGTGGGATGCATGGCGAACAGCGCGTCGCCCGGGGTGGCGTTGGCCGCCGGGTCCATCAGCGCGGTGATGCCCAGGCTCAGGTTGAGGTCGCGGGCGGCGCGCCCGGCGTCGAGCAACTGCTCGAAGCTCGGCGGCGGCAGTTGCGAGGTCAGGGCCGAGAGCCCGGCATCGGCGACAAAACCGTTGGGGCTGCTGTCCGGGTGATGGCCGATGGTGGCCTGGGCCTCGCCCTGCAGCGCCTTGACCCGCGCGGCGTCTATGCCGCCGCGCTTGAGCATGGCGCGGTTGGCCCAGCCGGTGTGGTAGTCCCAGCCAACGAACAGAATCGGTACATCGGCCCATTCGCCCTGGTTGAAGCGCTGTTCCAGGGCGTCCACCTGGCTCCAGTAGGTCGAGGGAAAACCGCTGACGGTGAGGATCTCGCCATGCCGCGCCTTGCCGTCATCGCGCCAGCCGCGCAGGCGCTGTTCCAGCTCGTCCAGGGGCAGTTGCTGGGTTTCCAGGTCGGCGGCCTTGAGCTTCAGGCCCCCGAAGATGGCATGACTGTGGCTGTCGATGAACCCCGGCATCAGCACCTTGCCCTGCAGGTCGATGACCTGGGTGCCCGGGGCCTTCAGCGCCAGCACCTGGGCATCGCTGCCGACCATGACGATACGCCCCTGCTCCACCGCCACCGCCTGTTGCAGGGGCTGGCCCTGCTCGGCGGTGAACACCTTGGCGTTGTGCAGCACCAGGTCCACCGCGGCCTGGCTGTGCAGCGAGACCAGGGCCAGGGCCGAGGCCAGCGTGATATTCAGCGTCTTTTTCATTGTTGTTCGCACCCTTGGCTCAGAATGCGCCAGAGACTAGCCAAGTCACCGGTGCTTAAGAATACTGCTTCGCGCAACCCATCCTTTCCAAAGAGGCAAGACTGCAATGGACCAGCTGGGCGCCATCACCATGTTCGTGACCACGGTCGATCAGGGCAGCTTCACCCGCGCCGCCGCGTGCCTGGGCAAGACCACCTCGGCCCTGACCAAGGCAGTGAGCCACCTGGAGAGCCAGCTCGGCACCCGCTTGCTGGAGCGCTCCACACGCCGGATCGCCCTCACCGAGGCCGGGCATATCTACCTGGCCAGCGCCCGGCAGGTATTGCGCCAACTGCAACAGGCCGGGGAAGACATCGAGCGCCTGCAGCAGGAAATGTGCGGCACCCTGCGCCTGGTGGCGCCGCCCTCCTTCGCCCCGGCCTTTCTCAATGGCGCCTGCTACGGCTTTCTTGAGCAGTACCCACAGATGCGCCTGGACGTGGAGCTCACCGACGAATTCGTCGACCTGCAAAGTGGCGGCTATGACCTGGCCGTGCGCGACGGGCCGGTGGAGCTGCCGGACCTGATCGCCCGCCCGCTGACGGCCAACCGCATCCTGCTCTGCGCCAGCCCGCGCTATCTGCAGCGCCAGCCCTTGCCGGTGACCCCGGCGCATTTTGCCGAGCATGACTGGCTGATCTTCCGTCACCCGGCACTGAACCCGCATTTCTGGCGCTTCACCTTGAATGGCGAGCAGCAGCGTGTGCCCCAGCCGGTGCCGCGGCTGGCCAGTGACAATTACGATTTCCTGTTCGGTGCCCTACTGGCCGGGCTGGGCCTGCAACTGTGCCCGCAGTGGAGCGCCGCGCCCTACCTGCGTCGCGGCGAGCTGGTGCAACTGCTGCCCGAGGCGCAGCTGGACCCGGAGCAGTTCGGCCCGAGGATCCATGTGATCTACCCCGCCCACCGGCGCCAGACCCGCAAGCACCAGGCCTTCATCGAATGCCTGAACCGCTACCTGGACGAGCAGCAATTGCATTGATGGGCCAGCTCCCGGCCCATCTGGCACTGGCGGCCCTGTCGAGTGCTGCCGCAGCCACCACGGGTCGGACTGCGCCAGAGCCCAGGCACACCCTCAACCAGTGGTTTGGCCGGGCAATGAATACTGGGGCAAATAGGCTTTTGCGATTGAGTGAATATCTCATCATGAATGTGACTAAAGACCTGGTGAAATCAATTCATTAGTACTCAATTAATAGCTCGACATAAGATGCGCCTCAATAATAGACAACATAAAGACTACCGAGCAAAAGCAGCCAGGAACAAAACTGGAAAGCACTGAAAGCCAACAAACAAGTTCAGGACTTATCTCGGAAATCAGGATGCCAGATCACAATGAACAACGACTTCACATTCACCATCAAGAGCATTTGCTTCGACGAAGATTATCACCCGTCCGAGAATACGCGCATCACCACCAACTTTGCCAACCTGGCCAGGGGCAAGAGTCGCCAAGAGAACTTGCGCAATACCTTGAGGATGATTGACAACCGCTTCAATGCCTTGGCGCATTGGGATAACCCCAAGGGCGATCGTTATGCAGTCGAGCTTGAAATCATCTCCGTGGAAATGGACATCGACACTCAAAGCAGTGGCCATGCCATCCCCCTGATTGAAATATTGAAAACCAATATTTTCGATCGAAAGACCAACGAACGCTTTGAGGGCGTTGTAGGAAACAACTTTTCCTCTTACGTACGGGACTACGACTTCAGCGTGCTGTTGCCGGAGCACAACAGGGAGCGACCAAAGTTCAGCATTCCGGAAAACTTCGGAGAGCTGCATGGGAAGCTATTCAAGCACTTCATCAACTCCAGCACTTACAAGGAAAACTTCAACAAGCCACCGGTGATCTGCCTGAGCGTTTCGAGCAGCAAGACCTACCATCGGACTGAAAACCAGCACCCTGTACTGGGCATTGAATACCAGCAGGACGAATATTCTCTAACAGATGAATACTTCAACAAGATGGGGTTGAAAGTTCGCTACTTCATGCCGTCCAACAGCGTTGCGCCTTTGGCTTTCTACTTTGCCGGCGATTTGCTCAGTGATTACACCAACCTGGAACTGATCAGCACCATCAGCACGATGGACACCTTCCAGAAGATTTACCGGCCAGAGATCTACAATGCCAACTCTGCAGCAGGCAAATCCTATCAACCGAGCCTGAAGCACCAGGACTATTCATTGACTCGAATTGTCTATGACCGAGAAGAACGTAGCCGCCTGGCGATTGAGCAAGGGCAGTTTGTCGAGAACAACTTCATCAAGCCATACCAGACCATTCTTGAGCAGTGGTCCGCCAATTACGCTCTTTGACTCATCAAAAATACAAGGTCACCCATGATGAAAAAGTTGTTACCCACTTCAACTGCCGGCAGCTTGCCTAAACCTTCCTGGCTTGCACAACCTGAAACACTCTGGTCGCCCTGGAAGTTGCAAGAGGAAGAACTGGTTGAAGGCAAGCAGGACGCCTTGCGCTTGTCACTGCAAGAACAACAGCAAGCAGGCATTGATATCGTCAGTGATGGCGAGCAGACACGTCAGCACTTTGTCACGACGTTCATCGAACACCTCAGCGGCGTTGATTTTGCAAAACGTGAAACCGTCAGGATTCGTGATCGCTATGATGCGAGCGTCCCCACGGTGGTGGGGGCTGTCAGTCGCCAGAAGCCGGTTTTCGTGGAAGATGCCAAGTTTCTGCGCCAGCAGACCGAGCAACCCATAAAGTGGGCGCTGCCAGGCCCGATGACGATGATCGACACGCTTTATGACAGCCATTACAAAAGCCGCGAAAAACTGGCCTGGGAATTCGCCAAGATCCTCAACCAGGAAGCCAGGGAGCTGGAGGCGGCCGGCGTGGATATCATCCAGTTTGATGAGCCCGCCTTTAACGTCTTCTTCGATGAAGTGAATGACTGGGGTGTGGCCACCCTGGAAAGAGCCATTGAAGGTCTTAAATGCGAAACGGCGGTGCACATTTGCTATGGCTATGGCATCAAGGCCAATACGGACTGGAAAAAGACCCTGGGCTCAGAGTGGCGGCAATATGAAGAGGCGTTCCCCAAACTGCAGAAATCCAGTATCGATATCGTCTCTCTGGAATGTCACAACTCTCATGTCCCAATGGATCTCATTGAACTCATCAGAGGCAAGAAGGTGATGGTCGGGGCCATTGATGTGGCCTCCAACACCATTGAAACACCCGAGGAAGTGGCCGACACCCTGCGCAAGGCATTGCAGTTCGTGGATGCCGACAAACTCTATCCCTGCACCAACTGTGGCATGGCGCCCTTATCCCGTGGCGTGGCAAGGGGCAAGCTGAAGGCTTTAAGTGCCGGCGCAGAAATCATCCGCAGAGAACTCTCGAACCTGCGCTGAGCTAAAGCCGCAAGTGGTGTGCCAGAGGGGTGAGGCAGTGGATTGAAAAACCGCCGCTTCACCCCTCTGCGCGCTGTCGGACAGTACCCAATATTCAGGACCCGCCATGTCACTTCCCAGTACGGCTATCGAGCCAATGCGCTTTCGCGAAGCGCTCGGGCACTACGCATCCGGCATCACGGTGATTACCTCGCAGGTTGATGGCGAGCCGCTCGGCTTTACGTGCCAGTCGTTCTATAGCGTGTCGATGAGCCCGCCGCTGGTGTCATTCAGCGTCATGTCCAGCTCGGCCAGCTACCCCAAGATTCGTCAGGCGGGCCGATTCATGGTCAATATCCTCTCAGGCGAGCAGGTCAGGATTTCCAACCAGTTCGCAAGCAAAGGCACGGACAAGTGGCAGGGAGTTCAATGGCAGGAATCGCCGCTGGGCAACCCGATCATTGCCGGCAGCCTGCACTGGCTCGATTGTGAAATTCATGCCGAACACGTCGCCGGTGACCACCTGATCGTGATCGGTGAAGTCAAGGCGCTGAACCTGCAGCAAGCGGCGGCTGCGCAGCCATTGCTGTATTTCAAAGGGCAATATTGCAACCTCGCGGCCCCGGGCGCGGTGTGAACCCTGGCCGGCGCTCCTTCGCTGAGGTCCTGTTTCAGACAGCAAGGTTGCTTGTGAATCGCAGGGACGCTGGCGCTCACTCTTGTACCGGAATCTGCCGCAACGGCTTGACCGATTTGAAGGAAAAGCTCGAATAGATCTCCTTCACCGCCGGCAGGGTCTGCAACACTTCACGGGCGAATTCGCCGAAGGATTCCAGGTCCTTGGCCAGCACTTCGAGGAGAAAGTCGTAGCGCCCGGAGACGTTGTGGCAGGCGATGATTTCCGGGATCTCCAGCAGCCTCTGCTCGAAGGCCCGGGCGGTGTCCTGGGAGTGGGATTCCATCATCACGCTGACAAAGGCGGTGACCCCATAGCCCAGCGCCTTGGGCGAGAGGATCGCCTGGTAACCGGTAATCACCCCGCTCTCTTCGAGAATCTTCACCCGGCGCCAGCACGGCGAGGTGGTCAAGGCGACGCTGTCCGCCAGCTCGGCATTGGTCAGCCGGGCGTTGTCTTGCAGGGCGATCAGCAGGGCTTTGTCGATACGGTCCAGATCGAGGGGCATGTCTTACCTTTTTATCTTATTTTTATGGTTATTTATTCCAATTATTCGGTTCTAAAGGGCCGATATTGGAAATTATTGCGCCGGATTTGAGCATAGCATTAGAGCAAATCCGGGAGCGTTCACCATGAACAATAAAAACAGTGACCTTGGTTTTTCCACCCGTGCCATCCATCACGGCTACAACCCCCAGGAGCATCAGGGCGCGCTGATCCCGCCGATCTACCTGACCTCCACCTTCACCTTCGCCACCGCCGAATACGGCGCCGGCTGTTTTGCCGGTGAAGAACCCGGCTACTTCTATACCCGCATCGGCAACCCGACCCTGGCGTTGCTGGAAGCGCGCATGGCCGCCCTGGAAAACGGCGAAGCGGCCGTGGCGTTCGGCTCCGGCATGGGGGCGATTGCCGCGACCTTGTGGACCCTGCTGCGCCCGGGCGACGAGGTCATCGTCGGCCAGACTTTGTACGGTTGCACCTTTGCCCTGCTGCACCACGGCCTTGGCGAATTCGGCGTCAAGGTACGCCATGTCGACCTGACCGACCTGGGCGAGCTGCGGGCGGCCATCGGCCCGGCCACGCGGATGATCTATTTCGAAACCCCGGCCAACCCCAACATGCAACTGGTGGACATCGCCGCCGTGGCCCAGGTGGCCCGCCAGCATCCCGGCCTGCTCGTGGCGGTGGACAACACCTACTGCACACCTTACCTGCAGCGCCCGCTGGAACTGGGCGCCGACCTGGTGCTGCATTCGGCCACCAAGTACCTCAGCGGCCATGGCGACATCACCGCCGGCATCGTGGTCACCGGCCAGGCCCTGGCCGAACGCATCCGCCTGCAGGGCCTGAAGGACCTGACCGGCGCGGTGCTCTCGCCCCAGGACGCTTTTCTCCTGATGCGCGGCCTCAAGACCCTGGCCCTGCGCATGGATCGCCATTGCGCCAACGCCCAGGCCGTCGCCCAGTTCCTCCAGGACCACCCCGCCGTGGCCTGGGTCGCCTACCCGGGGCTGGCATCCTTTGCCCAACACGCCCTGGCCGCAAGACAGATGAAGCTGCCCGGCGGCATGATCGCCTTCGAACTCAAGGGTGGGCTGGCCAGCGGGCGACGCTTCATGAACGCCCTGGGGCTGTTCAGCCGCGCGGTCAGCCTGGGGGATGCCGAATCCCTGGCCCAGCACCCGGCGAGCATGACCCATTCCACCTACACCCAGGAGGAACGGGCCGAACACGGCATCGCCGAGGGCCTGGTACGGCTGTCGGTGGGGCTGGAAGACATCGCCGACCTGCTGGCCGACATCGCCCAGGCCCTGGACGCCAGCGCCGAACCCGCGCGCCCCACCCTGGAGGCCGTGAGCCGAATCGGCAAGGCCCTGCCTTGAGCAGGATCAGCACATCTGACGGCAAAGCCGACTACAACACCCTGCCGGCGCCCGGGCGCCGGCAGTCCAGGCAACACCCGCAACACCCTTAGAACCGTAACCCACAGGAGTGGAACAACCCATGAGTCGTATCAATAACAAAGCCACCCAACTGCTCAGCGCCATGATCCTTGCCGGCCTGGCCTGCCATTCCATGGCAGCCGACAGCATCCGGATCGGCATCGCCGGGGCCAAGACCGGCCCGGTGGCGCAATACGGTGACATGCAGTTCAGCGGCGCGCGCATGGCCATCGAGCAGATCAACGCCAAGGGTGGCGTCGACGGCAAGCAACTGGTGGCCGTGGAATACGACGATGCCTGCGACCCCAAGCAAGCGGTCGCCGTGGCCAACAAGGTGGTCAACGACGGCGTCAAGTTCGTGGTCGGACACCTGTGCTCCAGCTCCACCCAGCCCGCGTCGGACATCTACGAAGACGAAGGCATCGTGATGATCACCCCGGCCGCCACCAGCCCAGAGCTGACCGCCCGTGGCTACAAGATGGTGTTCCGCACCATCGGCCTGGACAACGCCCAGGGCCCGGCGGCGGCACGCTACATCGCCCAGCTCAAGCCGACCAATGTGGCGGTGCTGCACGACAAGCAACAGTACGGCGAAGGCATTGCCAGCTCGGTCAAGGACATCCTCGGCAAGGAAGGCATCAAGGTGGCGATGTTCGAAGGCATCAACGTCGGCGAACGCGACTACTCCTCGATCCTGGCCAAGCTCAAGCAGGCCAATGTGGATTTCGTCTACTTCGGCGGCTACCACCCGGAAATGGGCCTGCTGTTGCGCCAGGCCAAGGAAAAGGGCCTGACCGCACGCTTCATGGGGCCTGAAGGCGTGGGCAACGACTCGATCTCGCAGATCGCCAAGGACGCTTCCGAAGGCATGCTGGTGACCCTGCCCAAGTCCTTCGACCAGGACCCGGCCAACAAGGCCCTGGTGGAGGCCTTCGAAGCCAAGAAGGAAAACCCCAGCGGCCCGTTCGTGCTGCCGTCCTACTCGGCCGTGGAAGTGATTGCCGGAGGCATCGCCGCAGCCAAGAGCGAAGACCCGGAAAAAGTCGCCGAGGCGATCCACAAGGGCACCTTCAAGACCCCCACCGGCGACCTGAGCTTCGACGAGAAAGGCGATCTCAAGGACTTCAAGTTCGTGGTCTATGAGTGGCACTACGGCAAGCCGAAAAGCGTAGCGGCGGAAAACGCCGGGCTCTAAGCCGGGCACCGGGTGCCGCCTGCCAGGGCAGCGGCGCCCTACCCGTTTCAGGTGCAAGGCCTGAAAGAAACTCTGCACACCGCTTGAACAACGCCTTTCAAGCCAGACTTAAAGCACTAATTCCCGAGTATTCTAGTTGGGAACAACTTAAAGAACGGGTAACAACAAGGATCGCTTCGGGTAACACTTTCCAAAGCCTCTGCTTATACTCCAGAACCCTCCCCGTGGAAGCGTCCCATGCTTCCCGCCCAGGAAGATCGTTAGCCTGCTTTGTTTTCTTCTGAACTTTTCACTGCCGTCTCCCGCTCAACTAGAGCTCGTGATGAAAGGGCCTGAAAAGCCCGAACTAGAGGACTTTCGCGAGCAGCGCAATAACCCCCGCCCACCCGCCGCAAGCCAGCATTCGATATGCCTCAAGGCCTGTATCTTTAGTGCCAAGCCGCTAGGCATGAGGCTTACCGCGCTGCGCTTATGCAGCAACTAAAACGTTAAAGCACAAGACTGTGACGCGCATCGAATGTTACCGATCAAGATGAACTTAATGTTACCGACCAAGTAAAAAAAGATAAGCCGCAAACCCACTAACACCGGGAAGTAGTTCCTCTTTTTTCATGGATAGAAATACTGTTTGCTAACTAAATTCGATTTTGTATATCGTGCGCAACATCAAATTGCCAGCTGCGGAAAGTACTTCTGCCAGGCCTTTTTTCAAGGAGCGAAGAACATGGAACCCTTTCTCGGCGAGATTCGTCTGTTCCCTTGGGCCTGGGCCCCACAAGGCTGGCTTTTGTGTCAGGGCCAGGTGCTGGCGGTAAACGACTACATGGCGCTGGCAACACTGCTCGGCAACCGTTACGGCGGCGACGGCCGAACCACCTTCGGCCTGCCGGACCTGCGAGGCCGGGCAGCACTGGGGGAGAATCTCGATGCTTCGACCGCCCCTTTGCTGGATCTGCGGGAGCTGGCCAGCATGGACGGAACCGAACTGGTCGCGCTGAATGCCAGCAACCTGGCAACCCACAGCCATATCGCCAACGTCTCAACCGCAGCAGGTGTCGCCGGGCCGGCGGGCAATATTCCCGCCATCAGTTCGAACTCCAAAGGCGCTGTCTCGAGATCCACCTATGTAGCCTTCGGCGATACAAGTCACGTGACGCTCAACATCACCACGGTGGTGAGCCCTCCCGGCCTTCCGATGTTGAACATCCAGCCGTCGATCGGCGGCAACTTCTGCATTGCCATCACTGGTACCTACCCACCTCGGTAAGCAAACGCCCACAGCCTAACGACTAAGGAAAGCAATATGTCTGATGCATACCTCGGAGAGATCCGTATGTTTGCCGGCAACTTCGCCCCCAAGGGCTGGGCCTTGTGCAATGGCACCGAGTTGCCGGTCAAGGGCAACGACGCCCTGTTCAGCTTGATCGGCAGTACCTATGGCGGCGATGGCCGGAACACCTTCAAGCTCCCGGACTACCGCGGCAGAACCCCTGTCGGTCAGGGCAGCGGACCGGGCTTGTCTAGCTGGTCCCTGGCCGAGAGGGCGGGCGTCGAGCAGATCACTCTCACAGCAGAGAACACGCCACCGCATATTCATGGATTCCAGGTCAGTGCCAACGAGGCGGCATCCGCCGTGCCGGTTGCCATCACCCCACCGATCAATAGCCTGAGTTTCGGCAAGTTCAAGCGGGTAAGCCCGACAGACAGCGTCACCGGGCTTTACAGCAAGGGAACCAACAATTCCACAATGGTCAGCTTGAACCCGAGTTTTCTCAGCCCGGCCCTGGGCGTGGCCAATAAATCGGTCGCCCCCCACAGCAACATGATGGGGTCCCTGGTGATCAACTACATCATCTGCATGACGGGCCTCTACCCATCGAAGCCCTAGTCCCTCTTTTTTCAGGAACGATCGACCATGGATGCTTTTACTGGTGAAATTCGGCTTTTTCCCTTCAACTTCGCCCCTGTGGACTGGGCCGTCTGCGACGGTCGACTGTTGCTCGTGAATGAGTATCAAGCGCTCTATTCAGTGATCGCCAACATTTATGGTGGCAGTAACGGGATCAACTTCAATCTGCCCGATCTCCGCGGCCGCGTCGCCATAGGTGAGGGTCAGGCCCCCACCCTGAGCATGCGCACCCTGGGCCAGAAACTGGGCGGCGATAAGACCATCTTGAAACCGGAAAACTTCGCCCCCCACACCCATCAGGTATTGGCCCAGGATGGTAGCGACAACGCCATGGCCCTGGACCTAGCCGATAACACGGCCTACCTGGCACAACCACGGGGGATTCGCTTGTACAACGCCAGAGTGCAGGCCACTGGCGGGCCCAGCCTGCACCCCGATACGGTGGCCCCTGCCGGGATGGACACCGCCAAGGCCGAGTCGCAGCGTTATGCGATGCAACCCTTTCTGACGCTGCGCTATTGCATCTGCCTGAACGGCGAGTATCCACAAAGGTGGTGATAAGCCCAGCCTGCGCCCCCCTCCTGCAAGCGGTGCTGCCGGTCGGTGGCGCTCTGCGCCTGCAGAACACCACCGACCAGGCCTTCCTGCGGGAGTTGTTCGTGTCTCGCCGCTGGGCCGAGGTCCGTGCCGTACCCGGCTGGAGCGACGCCCAGCGCCACGCATTCCTGCACAGCCAAGCCGAGCTGCAACGCCAGCACTATGAGCGGCACTACCCGGGGGCACAGTGGCTGATCATCGAACAGGCCGGCGAAGCAATCGGCCGCCTGTGCCTGCATCGGCAAGCCACTGACCTGCGCGTCGTCGATATCGCCTTGCTGCCTCACTGCCAGGGCCTGGGCCTGGGCAGCGCATTGCTGCGGGAAATCCTGACCGAAGCCGATACCCAGGGCCACTCTTGTAGCCTGAGCGTCGAACTCGGCAGCCGGGCCCAGGGCCTGTACCAGCGCCTAGGGTTTCTGGCCGGTGACGAAAACGGCCTGTATGTGCAAATGCGGCGCCCGGCACGGCAATTGCCTCGGGAGGAGCTGGACAACCCCTGAAAGCCCGGATGACGGCTGTAGGCAGGTCTCGCGGAACGGCGACCTGAATTTTACCCTTTGACCTTGACTCATTTAACGCTGGATGCGGCCGCGACAAAGCTGATCGCAAATGGCAGGGAGCCTTTATGAAAACATCGCGCAGTAGTTTCCACGGTTCGCTGGCACGTTCGCTGGTCCTGCTTTTTCTGCTTTTGAGCCTGCCAACGGCCGCCATGGCGCTGCTGCCGCCCCCCGTGATCACAAGTCCGGGGACGGGCACCACGCTGCCATC
>NZ_VYKE01000126.1:0-15600 GCF_032424515.1 Pseudomonas sp. JV245A | reverse complement strand
CGCGGGTTTCCGACCCCGTACCAACGTATTCCTCCCAGGGTCCCCAGTAGGTCTGCCATGTGGGATCATCACGAATCACCAAGCGTTTAGCCTAAGGAAGAGAAGATGCTCATCGACTTTAATGAAGTGACTTACCATCAGGACTGGGAGCGCTTTGCTATGGCGTTCGTCGAGAAATTGGGACTAGTGATAGAGGATCGATGTGCGGTAGGGCCAGACGGCGGCAGGGATTTCATCGCATCCGAGAATGTGAATTTTGGTGGTAAATATCGCTGGCTGGTGAGCTGTAAGCACCGAAGCAGTGGGACCGTTGGAGTTGACGATGATGAGGCTAAGGATCACCGACTCAGAGAGTTTCGATGCAACGGGTTCATGTTTGTCTATAACCGACCACTCTCTTCGGGACTATTACAGTCTTTTAACCGCGTTCAAGCGAATACGCATGCTGGCCTTAAGGTTTTCACTGATCGCGAAATCGAATCGATACTCGTAGGAAGCCCTGATTTTTATCTTTTGATTCGCCAATATTTCCCCAAGTCATGGGAACGCTTGGCCCCAGCCCTTGAAGGTAATGACTGCGACTGTGGGCACACGGCAGGCAATATCTATCTGATTCCGTTCACCGATCCCCGGACACACCAGGTCAATCACCAACTCTGCTGCGACTACTGTGGATCGCATACGACTGAAGCAATGAGACGAGAAAATATACATTACGGCCCACTAATTCTGATTCACGCGGAGCCTTACTAAGAACGCGACAATACCCATGCGCAAACAGCTAGCGGTTAGACTTATGTATCCCTGCCTGTATCCCAGCGCTTAAAATAGCTCTGCAAGCCGCAGCCCATATGGAACACTCCAGTCTCCCTCGGGCACCAAACATGAAAAAGACCTTGAAATCCAAGGTCTTTTTTTTCGCCTGCAGAAAAGTGCCAGCACGGCGCACACCTCCCGTTGCGGGCCTCTTTCCCGCCCTGCTCAGTCGTACAAGTCCTCCACGTAGTACTCGTAGTTGTCGGCATTCTCCACCGCGTCGCTCGGGCGGTTGGCTCCCAGGTTCTGCGATCCCGCCACGCCGTAGGCGCCGGGGATATCGGTGGTGTGGCCAATGGAATGGGTCAGTTCATGCACCACGGTACCGGCCTGGGTATCGAAACCCACGCGCGGCGGCAGGGCAAAGAATGCCGTGCAGAACCAGGCCTGCACGTCCCCGCGGGCGTTGACGTAGGTGGCGGCGATATCCCCGGGCGCGTCGCAAGGGTCATTCGGGTTGACCCGGCAATAGGCCGTCAGGGTGTTGCCACTGTTGAGCTTGAAACGCACCCCGTCGAGCACTGCACGCACCCGCTGGTAGCGATCCTGGCTGAAGGTACCGAACCAGGTCCGGTAGGCCAGGTCCTGATTGCGGCGAAAGGTCGCTTCATTGTTGTTGACCTGGTTGTAGGCATTGGTCGACCAGGTAGTAGCGACGGCCACGGCATTGCTCACCGCGGTACGGTCAGCCTGGGTGGCACAGGAACCGTCAAACGCCACGTTGATGGCGAGCGCCGATTGCGCCAGCGCACCCAGGCCCAGTAGCAGCAACAGATTTTGCCAGCGACGCGCCAGACGACGGCGGCTTGAATGAACAACGGTATCAGTATCCATATTCAGCATCCTTCCATGCAGGTTCCGAGGAATGTCGCTCCCCCTGCCAGGGGCGACACTCGCATTGGATTCCCGAGGCTCGCGGTGCATCAGCAGGAATTGCTTCCGTAGCCGGCGCCAGGGCCCCGCGCGCCTGATACAAGCATCTCTCGGGCACATCCTTGATGGAGGTCAAAGAGCCGACGTTTGAGGGCCATACACTTGTAAGTGAACATTTGAACGAGACGCACAGGCCCTCCTTATATGAGTGAAGAATCCACCCTCCGCACCCAGCCCAAAGCCTTGCCGGAAGCCAGCTCCGCCAGCCCTGCCAAGAGCACCCCGCGCAAACCCGCAACGCCGCGCCCGCGTCGCCCACGCACAGCGAGCAAGGCTGCACCGGTGAAAGCCGCCGAGGCCGAAATCAGCGCCATCAGCCAGAAGCCCATGGCCCTGCAGGTGGCCAGCGCGCCGCGCGGCTCCAACGAAGACAGCGTGTCCGCTGCGCTGCCGGGCAATTATCCGTACCGCAACCGCATGCGCCGCGCCGAGTACGAAAAGGCCAAGAACGAACTGCAGATCGAACTGCTCAAGGTGCAAAGCTGGGTCAAGGAAACCGGGCAGCGCATCGTGGTGCTGTTCGAAGGCCGTGACGCTGCTGGCAAGGGCGGCACCATCAAGCGCTTCATGGAACACCTCAACCCCCGCGGCGCGCGGATCGTGGCCCTGGAAAAGCCCTCGGAACAGGAAAAGGGCCAGTGGTACTTCCAGCGCTATATCCAGCACCTGCCCACCGCCGGGGAAATGGTCTTCTTCGACCGCTCCTGGTACAACCGCGCCGGGGTGGAACGGGTGATGGAGTTCTGCTCGCCCCTGCAATACCTGGAGTTCATGCGCCAGACCCCGGAGCTGGAGCGCATGCTGTGCAACAGCGGCATCCTGATGTTCAAGTTCTGGTTCTCGGTGAACCGCGAAGAACAGCTGCGCCGCTTCATCTCCCGTCGGGACGACCCGCTCAAGCACTGGAAGCTATCGCCCATCGACATCAAGTCCCTGGACAAGTGGGACGAGTACACCGCCGCCAAACAGGCGATGTTCTTCCACACCGACACCGCCGATGCCCCTTGGACGGTGATCAAGTCCGATGACAAGAAGCGCGCGCGAATCAACTGTATCCGCCACTTCCTGCACGAGCTGGACTACCCGGGCAAGGACCTGAAAGTCGCCCATGCCCCGGACCCATTGCTGGTGGGCCGCGCCTCGCGTGTACTGGAAGAGGATGAAGGCACCCAGGCCCAGGCTGCGACAGATCCGCGAACCACGCGCCTGGCCTTGTCAGCCTGAATTCCGGGCAAAAAAAACTGCGCGCAGACAGGCGGGTCTGTGCGCAGCAAAAGTCGAGCGGATCTATGAATCAGAGCACTGGATCAGCTCGAGGCCTCAGGCAGCCTCGGTCACCGGCGTCACCTTCTCCGGTGGTTTGATAGAGCCGATGTACACCGCAAAGATGGTCAGCAGCGCACCCGCGATCTGCAGCGCCGAGCTGGCCTTGCCGAGAAAAGCCACATCGACGAAGTAGGTGATCACCGGCTCCAGCAGCAGGATCAGCCCCGCCAGGCCCAGGCTGATGGCACCGATGGATCGGTTGACCAGCAACCAACCCACGAATTGCACCATCACCCCGTAGATGATCAGCATCACCAGGGTCTGCCCATCGACGATGGCCAGGCTTTCCCCCATGGCCAGGGCATACACCAGCAGCACCAGCGCGGCCCACAGGCTCAGGTTGAGCATCTGTGCGATCTTGTCGCCCCCACCGTCAGGCAACTGCGTGTTGACCTTGAGGAAATACACGCAAATGGCGTAGGCCAGGCCCGAGAGCACGCCATAGACCACACCCTTGATGCCCACTGCACTGGTCATTTCCGGCAGCAGCAACAGGTACAGGCCGATAAACGCCAGGGTGATGGAGATCAGGAAGTAGATCGACGGCTTCTCCTTGAGCAGGTACAGCCCCAGCAGGGTCATGAAGAACACCTGGCAATTGGTCAGGATCGAACCGATGCCCGGGCCGACGATGTAGATGCTCTGGTGCCAGAGCACCAGGTCGATGGCCAGGAACACCCCGGCCAGGGCCGTGTACAGCTGCGCCTTGGCGCTCTTGAGCAGCACCGGGATGCGCCGCACCTTGAGCAGCAGGAAGAACAGGATCGAGGCGAACAGCATGCGGTAGAACCCGGCCCCACCGGCGCCGATGTGGGCAAAGGCCACCGCCAGCGCCGACAGGCTGAGCATCAAGCCACCAATGGTCAGCTCGATGATGGCGCGGTTGGTATTAGTCGACATGCGCGACTCCATTAATGAAGACCAGAGGATCGACGTCCTGGTCCGGGTCACTTAACTTGCCCTGCTCCAGCACCTGTTGCATGGCGTCGAAAATGCTCGCCAGGCCGGCCTGCAGCGTTTCGCTGCTGATGGTCAGCGCCGGCATCAGCTTGAGTACCTGGTCCACCGGACCGCAGCGCTCGATGATCAGGCGGCGGGCGAAGCAGGCACGCATCACCGCGGCGGCCTGGGCCGGGTCGTGGAACTCGATGCCGTAGAACAGCCCGCGTCCGCGCACATCCTTGATATGCCCGGCGAAGCGTTCGGTCACCTCAGCCAGCCACTCCTTGAGCTGTGCTTCGTTGGCCTGGATGTGCTTGACCAGGCGGTCATCGCTCCAGAACTCCTGCACGGTCTTGGTGGCGGCGACAAAGGCCAGGGTGTTGCCGCGGAAAGTGCCGTTGTCCTCGCCAGGGGACCATTGGTCCAGTTCCGGGCGATGCAGCAGCAGGGCGAAAGGCAAGCCGTAGCCGCTGAGGGACTTGGACAGGCAGACCATGTCCGGGGTGATGCCCGAGGGCTCGAAGCTGAAGAAGGTCCCGGTGCGGCCGCAGCCGGCCTGGATGTCGTCGACGATCAGCAGGATGCCGTGCTCGGCGGTCAGCTGGCGCAGGCGCTGCAGGAACTCTGCCGAAGCCACGTTGATCCCGCCTTCGCCCTGGATGGTTTCCAGGATCACCGCTGCCGGCAGGTCCATGCCGGAACTGTTGTCCTTGACCAGGCGCTCGAAGTAGGCGATGGAATCCAGGCCTTCCAGGTAACCGTCGAACGGCATGCGGAACACATAGGGATCCACCCCTGGCTGGCGGTTGTCACGGTTGCCGGTCAGCCCCAGGGAGGTGTTGGACATGCCGTGGAAGCCGTTGGTGAAGGCCACGATGTGCCGGCGCCCGGTGACCTTGCGCGCCAGTTTGACCGCCGACTCCACCACGCTGGTGCCGGTGGGCGAGGTGAATTGCATTTTGTAGGGCAGGGCCCGGGGCGCCAGGATGATCTTGCGGAAGTTGTAGATGAACTCCTGCTTGGCCCGGCTGTGCATGTCCAGGGCGGCCTGGATGCCGTCCCGTTGCAGGTAGTCGATCACCGCGGCCTTCACCGCCTTGGGGTTGTGGCCATAGTTCACGGACCCGGCGCAGCTCAGGAAGTCGATATAGGCCTGGCCTTTCAGGTCATACAGATGACTGCCCTGGGCCTGGTCGAAGACCACCGGAAAGCTGCGGCAGTAACTGCGCGCCGAAGACTCCACATCCGCAAATACGCCCAACTCATCCATTTCTGAAATATCCATTGCTGCCTGCTCACATAAAGGGGTCGAGGTTCAGGATTCGATGCAGCGGCTCAAGCGATCTTTTCTGCAGCCTGGGCCAGGCCCAGTTGCTGGTTCAGCGAGTTGAAAATGTCCCGCGAGCGCAGCGACAGCAGGCTGAAGGAGCCGGCATCGCCATAGCCGTGGGAGGATTCGCACAGACCATTGAGGTACAACGCGGGCAGATGGCTGCCCTTGGCTGCGGCCAGGCTGTAGTCGCGCCCGATGCGGATCACGCCCTGAGCGTCGCTCTCCAGGTGTTCGGCCAGGTCCTTGAGGATCGCCGGGTAGCGTTCTTCCTGGGGGCCGGTGCCGAGGTTGCGAAAACCCGTGGCCAGGACGATCGCGTCCAGCCCGCCCAGCTCCTCGGTGGCGTGGGTGCTGCTGTTGCGCAGCGACAGGCTGTAGCCCTCGCCGTCCGGCGTGCAGCCCTGGATCTCGCTGAGCCCCTTGATGATCACGCGCTCGCGGCCCTGCAGCTTGTCCTCATACATGCCCACGTAGAGTTCCTTGATTACGTCGGCATCGGCAGCGGAATAGTTGGTGTAGTGCAGGTGGCGGTTGATGTTCTTCTTCGCCTCGGCGGAGCTGTTGTAGTACTGGTCGACGAAGGACGGGAAGTACACGTGCTCGCTGAACTGGCTGGTGTCCTTGAGGCGGAAGCCGTAGCCGCGCTGCACGCTGACGATTTCCAGGTTCGGGTAGGTGTGGCGCAGGTGCAGGATGATTTCGATGGCGCTCTGGCTGCCGCCGACCACCGCCACGCGCTTGAGCTCACCCTTCTGCGCCAGGCTGGCCAGGCGCCCCAGGTACTGGGTCAGGTGGAACACCCGGTCCGCCGCGGCGTTGGCGAACACCTGCGGAATCACCGGGGTGCGGCCCGGGGCCAGGACCACGGAGCGCGCCTGGTACTGCACGCCGGCCTGGGTGGTGATGGTGTAGAGGTTGCTGGCCGGGTCGACCTGGATCTGGCTCACGCTCTGGTTGTAGGCCACGTCCCGGGCGAAAAAGCCGGCAACCCAGCGTACGTACTCGGCGAACTCGCTGCGCAGGGGGAACTCCAGGCCCAGGTTCAGGTGTTCGAACAGGCGGTCGTTCTCGAACAGGAAGTTGGTGAAGGTGTAGCGGCTGCGCGGGTTGCGCGGCGTTACCAGATCACGGCTCGGGTGGTTCTGGATATCGCTGCCGGAGAGCATCATCTCCGGCTGCCATTGAGTGCTCGCGTGACGCTCGAGAAACAGCCGGGTGCCGGCAAATTCCATCTCTTCCATGGCGATGGCCAGGGCGATGTTCGCCGGGCCAAAACCGATGCCGATCACGTCGTAAACTTGCCCTTCACGGCCAACATCCTTGGCAGTCACTTTATGAACACTCATAAATT
The DNA here is from genome assembly GCF_032424515.1 of Pseudomonas sp. JV245A. Classification (NCBI taxonomy): domain Bacteria; kingdom Pseudomonadati; phylum Pseudomonadota; class Gammaproteobacteria; order Pseudomonadales; family Pseudomonadaceae; genus Pseudomonas; species Pseudomonas sp. JV245A. Next base: position 8,899 of record NZ_VYKE01000126.1, on the reverse strand, counting down.
CCCCTTCCTGCAACAAAAGTCAGACTCGAAAAAGCAGAAAAAACACCAGGGTCTTTTCTGCCTTCCGTCAAATAGCCATTAATTTTTAGTTAGCGTTATTCGTTATAAATAGTTCGGCTTTTTCAAACTTCTTCCGCAGCCAACTTCAGCCACTTTTGTACTGGCGGGTAGGCCAGAACTTGTTCGACATAAGCCTGAAGTTGTGCCGGCACCGCCACGCCATAACGACGGAAGCGGAACACCACCGGTACGAACATGGCATCGACGATGCCGAAGTCGCCGCACAGGAACTGCTTGGAGCCGCTGGCGTGGCGCAGGTTGGTCCAGATGTCGAAGATCCGCTGGATCTCTTCCTGGGTGTCGGCGGTCAGCGGCTCGGGGGTATCGCCGGTGTTCAGGCCGAAGGACATCTGGGTACGCAGGTTGACGAACCCGGAGTGCATTTCCGCCGCGGCAGCGCGGGCCTGGGCCTTGACCAGCGGGTCCTGGGGCCACAGGTTGGCCGCCGGATAGGCACCGGCAACGTACTCGCAGATGGCCAGGCTGTCGTTGATCACCACCTTGTCCAGCAGCAGTGCCGGCACCTTGCCCGAGGGCGAATAGCGCAGGATCTGCTGGCGGGTGTCATCCTGTTCCAGCTTGACCTGAAGGGTCTCGAAGGAGACGTCTGCCGTTACAAGAACCAGCCATGCACGAAATGACCATGAAGACTTTTTGTAATCCCCAATAACTAGTTTTGTAGGCATCACTTCCCCTAGCTCGCGTTGTGAAATGGGTGCTAAATTTAGCGGCCCTCTTTTCCAACGTATTGCACAAAACTGGACAAACTCATGGATGAGCACCAACCCGGCAAAGTCTTTAGGCCAGACAAGGATTTCGTGCAGTTTTGGCGAATACCAGAAGGCGACTGTGAGTTGTTATCGGCGCGTTACAGTACTCAGTCTTTTGGCAGGCATTCACATGATCGGTATGCAGTAGGCGTTATAAGCAGCGGGGTGGAAAAACTCTTCTATAGAGGCAGCTACTACCTGGGCAGCGCCGGCAGTGTGGTCACCATCACCCCGGGGGAAATTCATGACGGCCTCCCCGGGCATGACCAGGGCTGGATGTACCGCATGCTTTACCTCGACCCGGGCTGGGTCAACCGGGTGATTTTCCAGGGCCGCTTCGGCGCCGAGCACATCCATCTGTTCCAGAATGCCCTGAACCTGGACCCCAGCTTTGCCCTGACCTTCCTCCAGCAACACCAGATCATCGAAAATTCCCCACCCAGCCTGGAGCGCGAATCCATCCTCCTGGACCTGGTGACCCAACTCTTCGAACGCAGCGGCGCCCCCATTGCCGCCATCGCCAGCGCCGAGCGCAGCGCCGTCAAGTTCATCAAGAAGAAGCTCGAAGACGAATACGCCCGGCACATTCCCCTGGAAGAACTGGCGCAACTGGTGGACATGGACCCGCTTTACCTGATCCGCGTGTTCAAGAAGACCGTCGGCGTCTCGCCCCACAGCTACCAGATCCAGAAGCGCGTGGCCCAGGTGCAGAACCTGCTGCGCACCGGCGCCAGCCTGGCGGAAGCCTCGTTCAGCTGCGGCTTCTTCGATCAGAGCCACATGACCCGCGCCTTCAAGAAGGTGGTGGGCATTACCCCCGGCAGTTTCCGTAACAGCCGCGCCTGAGGCGCGGCCTTCTTTCCCTGTTGTTCCCGTTTGAGCAAGGACCCGCTGTATGCCCACGATCCAGACCCCGGAATGCACCCAACTGCCGGCCGGCGCCGTCGCCTACCCCGATGCCCAGGAGGTGTTCGTCGCCGACCAGCAGGAACTGGCCGAGCACCTGCTGCCGCTGCTGTCCATCGACGCCAACCTGATCAACCCCGGCTGGTCCGGGCGCCTGCACCTGCTGAGCCCCATCGAACCCGATGAGGGGCTGGTAGGCGAATTGACGGCAGACTGCGGCTTTGGCAGCGAACTGCTGAAGACCAACTGGATCGGCTTCAAGATCGAGAACGGCCGCTACCGCCTGTGCGGCGACCCGCGCTACTTCTTCCTGCACCCGGGCAATGCCGATCTGCCCGAGCCCCGGCGCAACGTGCGGGCCAGCCTGCAACGCCATTACGCCCAAGAGCACGCCACCTACCAGGCTTCGCGCCAGCGCTACCAGGAACTCGGCCGCCTGACCTGGCCGGAGGACAGCGACTACCACATGACCTTCATCGATCAGATGGCCGGCATCGCCGAGGGCTATGGCAACTGGGTGGAAACCGTGGAATTTCCCATGGATATCGTCGAAGCCACGGATGACAGCGGCGACATCGACGTCTGGCCCTTGAGCCCCGCGGGCCGGCGCTTCGAGCACGCGCTCAGCGTACCGGCCAGCCACTACGGAATCAGCGGCGCCGACCTCATCGTGATGTTCTACGAACCGGTGGAAGGGCTGGTGCTGTTCTGCTTCGACTGGTCCTGAGTTCCCCCCCCCTTCAGAACAGCGCCAGCGGATACTGCACGCGAATCCGCAACTGGTCGATGGAACCATCGGCCTGGGCGCTGTTGCCTCGATGCCAGATCTGCGTGGCCCGCAGGTGCAGGCCCTTCAGCGAACCGCTGCTGAAGGTGTAGCTCAAATCCAGGTCGGTTTCGTGATGACGGCCATCTTCGCCATACAGGCCACGGTAGATGCTGTTGGCCGGGGCATGACTGCCATCCACTCCCCAGCCCCGCTGATAACGCAGCCCCAGGTTCAGGTCCGGCAGCCCAAGCCAGGCCAGGCGCTGGTCGTAACGCAATTGCCAGGAGCGTTCCCGTGGCCCGTTGAAATCCGAGTAGGGCGCGGAGTTGGCCAGGACGATGGATTGCCCGGTCTGGCCGTCTCCGAAACCTATGTAGTCGAACGGGGTATCCGAAAACGAGCGCTGGTAGGCCAGGGTCAAGCGATGGGCATCGAAACGGTACGCCAGGGCATGGGAGGCGATCAGGTTGTCGATGGGGCCAAACAACGAGGCGCCGCTATCCCGGGTGCGATACAGGTTGAAGGTGTTGCTCAGGCTGCGCTCGCCAGCCAGTTCCAGGGTGTGGCCCAGGTTGAGGTAATGCTGGGTCCAGACGTCCTCCAGTTGCCCCAGGTAATAAGCCCCGCGCCATTGCTCGCCCCTGTAGTTCAGCCCCAGGTACTGGGCGCTGTCGATATTGATCCGCGCCCCGGACAAACGTCCGTATACCGTGGAAATCCCGCCTCGGGCCTTGCTTTCGGTGGGGCCGGACAAGGCACTCAGCCGCGCCGCTTCCAGGCTCAGCCCGTCCCAGTCGCGCTGCAACTGCCAGCCGTAGGCCATCCCGGGAATGATCCGGCTGTTGTTGGCCGCCAGTACCGGCGCCTGGGTGGTGAAATTGCCATAACGCAGCTGTGCCTCAGCCACCTTGAGCTTGAGGGCACCGCCAACCTTGCCATGGCTGTCCCGCGGATGCCCCTTGCCGTCCAGCGCCAGGGTGCCGGTGCCGGTGCGCCCACCGCCACTGTCGAGCTTGAAGGCCTGCATGGCAAAGGCATCGAACCCCAGGCCCAGAAGCCCGGGGGTAAAACCGGAACGGTAATACAGCTGCACCGACTGGCCCCACTCCTGGCGATAACCATTGCGCTCACTACGCGGTTTGTAGCGGTTACGGCCACTGTTGTTGGGCCCGTTGCGGTAATCCCGGGCGAAGTACTGGTTATCGAAAAACATCCGGGCCTCGCCCTCGGTGAACAGCTCCTCCCAGTTCTCATCTCCAGCCTGGCTGATACCGCCCGGGCCCAGCCACAACCCCAGCAGCACAATGCTTGTGCGATACACGGACATGGCACTGTTCCTTGTCAGTGAAGGAGCGCCGCCCGTAGCCGGCGCTCAGGGATAGGAGGTCAATCCAGGGCCAGGGTGGCGCGCAGTTCGCGCCGGGCCCGGTTGAAGTCGTCAAGGGCCTCAGGGTTGTGCAGCAGCTCGACGGCCAGGGCCACCGCCGAGATCCGCCCCCCTTCAAGGTCCGTGGGGTAATGCACCCCGGCCACCACTCGGCTTTGCCCCGCGGCAGCGGCCCGTGCAAACAGCTCGTCACGCTTTTCCGGGACCATCCGCGCCAGGAGAATGGCGCTCAGGTAGGCATCCATGGTGTGCCCGCTGGGGTAGGACTCGCCCATCGGCGGCGCCAGCACCGGCTTTACCTCGGCGCTCAGCTCATAAGGCCGGGGGCGGGCGAAATGGGCCTTGGCAGGCATCAGGGTCTGCACCAGGTCCTTGAGGGTGCGGCGGAAGAACTGCGCAGTCAGCGGGTGCCGGTCGAGAGTGAACTGCGGCCCGAAAATCTCCCCGGCAAAGGGAAATACCGCGTCGCTCAGATGATCGTCGCGTTTGGCCTGCGCCACCTGCTGCGGCGTGCGTTGGCCCTGGACCAGCAGTACGGCCTCCAGGTCCTGGCGGTCCTCGGAGCTGCCGGCAAGTGGTGGTGGAGGCAGGAAGGCCGCCAGATCCAGCGCCTGAGGCGCCAGGTAGGGCTGCACCGGCGGCTGCGCCGCATGACTGCCAAGACTGACGATCAGCAAAATAGCGCCCAGCATGGCTAAAGGTTTACCAGTCATGAAGCAGATCCTTTCTTTGGGACGAGCAATAGCGGCCCGCGACAGAGGCCACAGACAGAGAAGTGCGATTGCAGGAAGGACAAACTCAGGGCGGCGCTTGAGGCCGTGATGTCTGGCGCATGCCAGTGGACGAACAGCGGAAGACGTGATGTTCAGAACCTTGGCCCGGGGCCAGGTACTGCACAGGCGGATCGATCAATGTCCAGGCGGCAGGCGCGTTCCGGACGACCAGGGTTGCGTTCATGGTGCCCACCGTTCTTGTTGTTATCGGTTTCGGCGAGGGTGCGCCCAGGGGCGCGGTAGTGCCTGATCGAGTATCCCGGCGCATCAGGGCAGAAACCATCCTGCAAATGCAGGATGGCGCAAGTCACGCTACGGGCAGCTTGAAAAAAAGCCCAGCGGGCCAGGGCAGGAGGCAATGGAGCTCTGACGCAAACCCTCAACTGCGGCAGCGGCTACAGCGGCAACTCCACCCGCGCCTCCAGCCCACCGCCTTCACGATTGAACAGCCGCAACTCGCCGCCGTGTTCGCGGACAATGGCCCGTGCTGCCGATAGCCCCAGGCCCACGCCGCCGGTGCTCTTGTTGCGCGAGCTCTCCAGCCGGAAGAATGGTGCAAACACCTGTTCCAGAGCCTCGGGTGGAATCCCCGGGCCACGATCGAGCACGCGTACCCGCACCTGATCCGCCCCCTGTTCCAGCGCGATGGCTGGCTGCGCACCGTACTTGAGCGCGTTGTCCAGCAGGTTGGTCATCACCCGCTTGAGCCCCAGGGGCCGGCCGCAATACACCAGACGCGGCGGCCCGGTGAAGAGGATTTCCATGGACTGGTCGCGGTAGTCGTCCACCAGGGTCTGCAACAGTTCGGCCAGGTCGAAATGGGTGGCCTGCTCCAGCCGCGCATCGTCGCGGAAGAACTCCAGGGCCGAATTGATCATCGCCTGCATCTCATCCACATCGCGGAACAGGCGCTGCTGCTGGTCGGCATCCTCGATGAACTCACCGCGCAGGCGCATGCGGGTCAGCGGTGTGCGCAGGTCATGGGAGATGGCCGCGAGCATCTGGGTGCGGTCCTTGATGAAGTGCTGCAACTGCGCCTGCATGGCGTTAAAGGCAAGAATCGCCTGACGGATCTCGTGGGGCCCCACCGGATCGATGGGCGGCGCGCGAAAGTCCACGGCAAAGCGCCGGGCGCCCTGGGCGAACTGCTGCAGCGGCTTGGCCAGCCGGCGAGTGGCAATCAAGGCCACCAGGCCGGTGGAAATCAGCACCAGGGCAATTACGATCAGGTTGCGCGTGCCCTCCTCCAGCCCCCAACTGCGTGACGCCGAAGAAAACATCAGCCAGCTTTGGTCGCTCAACTGCACCAGCAGCGCGTAGCGACCTTGGTCGCTTCGCCAGTCGCTGGGCTGATAGGCCTCGATATGCCGCTGCGGTGGGCCGAGCAAGGCGCGAAACGCCTCGGAGCCGTCGCGGTATTCGGAGTCTTCCAGCAGCGGCAGATCCAGGCCCTGCCGTGTCGCCTGCCAGACAATGCTCAGGTGATCGGTGCTGACCGAAGCCGCCAACCGCGAGCGCTGGCCCGGCTCCGAGGCCTCGACCATGCGCACGATGGCCGCGGACTTCTCCAGCAACCCGGTTTCCGCCAGTGGCGGATAAGCCCAGACCCCGGCCAACTGCACGAACAGTGCATTGAACGCCAGGGCCGTGAGCATGGCCATGATGATGGTCAGGGCGATCCAGCGCGCCACGGTGTCGCGCAGGCGATAACGCCACAAGGGCTTGATCAGCTTCACTGGCGGGTCACGCTGGGGGTGAACAGATAGCCGCCGTTGCGTACCGTGCGAATCATCGCCGGGCGCTTGGTGTCGAACTCCAGCTTGCGCCGCAGGCGGCTGACCTGGACATCGATGCTGCGATCGAAGGCGTCATGGGCCTGGCCCCGGGCCAGGTCCAGCAGCTGCTCGCGGGTGAGGATGCGCTGCGGGTGCTCGACAAACACCAGCAGCAGGTCGAACTCCCCCGCCGACAGCGGAATCATCACCTGGTCCGGCGAGCGCAGTTCGCGGCGAGTCAGGTCCAGCTGCCAGTCGGCGAACTTGATCAGCGGCCGCGGCACGTCCGCGCTCACCGGCCGGTTCTCCCCGGCCCGGCGCAGCACCGCCCGTACCCGGGCCAGCAGTTCGCGGGCATCGAAGGGCTTGCTCAGGTAATCGTCGGCGCCCATCTCCAGGCCCACCACCCGGTCGCTCAACTCGCCCATGGCGGTGAGCATGATCACCGGCGTGGCGTGCTGCTGGCGCAAGCGCTGGCACAGGGTCAGGCCGTTGTCGCCGGGGAGCATCAGGTCGAGGATGATCAGGTCCGGAACCTCCCGCTCCAGAGCCGCCCACAGCGACGCACCATCGGTGGCCACCACCACCTGGTAGCCCTGTTGGACAAAAAATTTCTTCAGCAGAGCGAGGACTTCAATGTCGTCGTCCACGATCAAAAGACGGCTCACCAGCAGGCATCACTCAAGGTCGGAAAGAGCCGTTATCTAAAACCATTCGGCGCGGCCCGTCATATATTTCAACGTGGTAACAAACCTTCAGCCACGCAATAAAGCAGACATCTTTGCGCAAGGTTCACCTGCCAGCATCGGCTTCCCCTTGCTGGAGAACCCTGACCATGCGCCTGCTCAAACCCGCCTCGGCCCCAGCCCCTCTTGCCGCAAAGGAGCTGCCCATGCCCACCTGCGAACAACACGCCCTGATGCTGCTGCAACGCGTGACCAAGCTCGACAACGCCAGCCTGCATTGCCGCGAAGTCAGCCTGCGTATGTCTGAAGACCAGAATCACCTGGTGCTGACCCGCTACAGCGAGCACTACAGCCCCGAGGGCATGGAGTGGGTGGAGCGCAAGCATCGGGTGTCGGTGACCGACCTGCTGCGCTGGGTGATCGAGCAGGGCCAGCCGCAGAGCATTGAACGCGGAGAAGAACACAAGGCCTCGGCCTGAGGCCTGTAGGAGCGAGCTTGCTCGTGACGATCGCGCGCAAGCTCGCCCCTACAGAACTCCGCTAACTGATCTGACTGGCCGTGGCCACAGAGGCGCCCCTAAGTCTCTTCGGCAGACGCCTGTCTGCCCGCCTCCCCACGAACACCAACCTCTCGACACGCCAACGCACTCACCGCCAGACACCCCGCCGCCAGCGAATACACCCACACCGTGGACGCCACCGGCAGCAGCAAGCCGGCGATCAAGGGCCCGACCCCGGCGCCGATATCCCGCCACACCGCATTGGCCGCCAGGGCCCGCACCCTGCCCGCCCCCGGATGCCGCTGTGCAACCACCGTGACCACCAGCGGCAATTGCAGGGCCCGCAACACCAGCACCAGGGCGCCGCCGACAATCAGCCAATGGCAACCAAAGCCCACCAGGGCCACAGAGGTCAGCAGGGAGAAGACGATCAACATCCGCGTCGCGCCCCAGCGTTGTGCAGCGAGGCCGCCCAGGGGGCTCAGGAGCATTTCCGAAACGTAGCGCAGGGCCAGAAGCCCGCCCGCCACCAGCACCGCATTGCCCGCCATCAGCTGCTCGGCCTGCAGCGACAGGCCAATGATGAACAGACCATCCAGCACCAGCCCTTCGATAAAGGACCACAACGCCACGCTGTCGGGGCGCTGAAAACGGCGGCTGGAACTGGCCAGTGGATGGGGCTTGCTCGGCAGGCCGAAGGCCAGGAGCAGAGCGACCAGCGACGTCAGGACCATAAGAAGGAAGATCACTCGCGGGCCATATTCGACGCTGACCAGCGCTCCCAGGGGCAAGGCCAGCATCGGCCCGGTGGCGATCAGCGCCCGGGAGCGGCCGGTGCGGCGGGCGGCGCCCGTGGGCTCGGCGGTGGCCATGACCTGGGTTGAAAGGTTGAGGGCCGCGTAGGTCAGGCCCCAGCCCAGGCGCAACAGCAGCAGCCACCAAAAGCCGGACAAGGTGGCGTAACCCAGGGCACAGAGGGCGGCGGTGGCGGCGGCCAATACGCAAACCGGGCGATCACCGCGCCGGGCGTAGAAGCGCATCACATGGCTGTAGCCGAAGATCCGCACCAGGCGGTTGGCTGCCAGCAACAGGCCGGCTTCGGCCAGGGTCACGCCGAAGGCCTCGTGCTGCATGGGCAGCAACAGGTAGAGCAAGGTGTCGCCGGGCAGGCACAGGCCGAGGATCGAGGCGGCGCGGGCGGAAGCCTTATCGGTGGTGCGGGCGTGGGTATCGGGCATGGCAGGCAAACCGGCAGGTCATGAACGGCGTTCAG
>NZ_VYKE01000125.1:0-15693 GCF_032424515.1 Pseudomonas sp. JV245A | reverse complement strand
GCCTGCAGGTCCTCGCCCTTGACCACGAAGCCGTAGCCGGCGTCAGAAGCGATCACATACAAGGCATCGTCATCCGGCAGCAGCACGCATTCGAACGTCGCACCCGGCGGCGGCGTCAGACGGCCGGTCAGCGGCTCGCCCTGACCCCGGGCCGATGGCAGCGTATGGGCCGCCACCGAGTAACTGCGCCCGGTGGAGTCGATGAACACCGCGAACTGGTTGGAACGCCCGGGCGCGGCGGTCTTGTAGCCATCGCCGGCCTTGTAGGACAGACCAGTGGCGTCAATATCATGCCCCTTGGCGCAACGCACCCAGCCTTTTTCCGACAGAACGATAGTCACCGGCTCGGTAGGCATCAGCTCGTTTTCCGACAGCGCCTTGGCCTCGGCCCGGGCGACGATCGGCGAACGGCGGTCATCGCCGTAGGTTTCTGCGTCTTGCAGCAACTCAGTGCGCACCAGCTTCTTCAGTTTGGCTTCGCTGTTGAGCAAGGCTTGCAGCTTGGCCTGCTCCTTGAGCAACTCATCCTGTTCGGCCCGCAGCTTCATCTCTTCCAGACGCGCCAATTGGCGCAGGCGCGTGTCGAGGATGTAGTCGGCCTGGATTTCGCTCAGGGCGAAACGCTCGATCAGCTTGGCCCGTGGATGCTCCTCGGTACGGATGATGTGGATCACTTCATCCAGGTTGAGGTAGGCAATCAGCAAACCGTCCAACAGATGCAGGCGACGCTCGACCTTGTCCAGGCGGAACTGCAGCCGGCGACGCACGGTGGTGACCCGGAACTCCAGCCACTCCACCAGCAGGGCCCGCAGGTTCTTCAACTGCGGCTTGCCGTCCAGGCCAATGATGTTGATGTTGACCCGGTAGGTGGATTCCAGCTCGGTGGTGGCGAACAGGTGCTGCATCAACTCATCGGCGTCGACCCGGTTGGAGCGCGGGATGATCACGATGCGGCACGGGTTCTCATGGTCCGACTCGTCACGCAGGTCGGCCACCATCGGCAGCTTCTTGGCCTGCATCTGGCCGGCGATCTGTTCCAGCACCTTGGCCCCGGAGACCTGGTGCGGCAGCGCGGTAACGATGATGTCGCCGTCCTCGACCCGGTACACGGCGCGCATGCGTACCGAGCCACGGCCGGTTTCGTAGATCTTCAGCAGGTCGGCACGCGGGGTGATGATCTCGGCTTCGGTGGGGTAGTCCGGGCCTTGGATATGCTCGCAGAGCTGCTCGACCGTGGCCTTGGGCTCATCCAGCAAACGCACGCAGGCCGAAGCCACTTCCCGCAGGTTGTGCGGGGGCACGTCGGTGGCCATGCCCACGGCGATGCCGGTGGTGCCGTTGAGCAGGATGTTCGGCAGGCGTGCCGGCAGTACCAGAGGCTCCTGCAGCGTGCCGTCGAAGTTCGGCCCCCAGTCCGCAGTGCCCTGGCCCAGTTCGCTGAGCAGCACTTCGGAATAGCGCGACAGGCGCGCCTCGGTGTAACGCATGGCAGCGAAGGACTTGGGATCGTCCGGCGCACCCCAGTTGCCCTGGCCGTCCACCAGCGTGTAGCGGTAGCTGAACGGCTGGGCCATCAGCACCATGGCCTCATAACAGGCCGAATCGCCGTGCGGGTGGAACTTGCCGAGCACGTCACCCACGGTACGCGCGGATTTCTTGTGCTTGGAATCGGCATCCAGCCCCAGCTCACTCATGGCGTAGACGATACGCCGCTGTACCGGTTTCAGGCCGTCGCCGATATGCGGCAGAGCACGGTCCATGATCACGTACATGGAGTAGTTGAGGTAGGCATTTTCGGTGAAGTCAGCCAGTGACCGGCGTTCTACGCCATCCAGGCTGAGATCAAGGGAGTCGCTCATGCGGGCCTCATTGGTTCGTAGTCTGGCGCAGCAGCATGCTGCCGCCGCGCTGAGTAAATTCAAGTTTTTTCAAAGCGCTCATGCCCAGCAGAACCTGGTCGCCGTCGAGCCCCGGCGCCACCAGCGCGGCCACGTCCCGCAGCACGATATCCCCCAGCTGCAGGAGTTCGATACGGGTCCGATAACCTTCGCTGCGCCCATTGGCCGTGCTCAGGGTGACCGGCGCACCGCGCTCCAGGCCCAGACGTTCAGCGAGATCCGCAGGTACCGAGACATCGGTGGCCCCGGTGTCGAGCATGAATTGCACCGGCCGCCCGTTGATATGGCCGCTGGCGACGAAATGCCCCTGGCGATTGCCCGCCAGTTGCACTTCGATGTAACCCTCATGTTGTTGCGAACTGACGACAGTGTTGGGGTTCTCCTGGTGCGCTTCCCAGTCGGCAAAGAACCGCGTGGCCAGGAACAGCGCCGCCGCCCAGGCCATGATCAGCATCACCCGCCCGGCACTCTTGCCCGGTTGCTGGCTCACGGCTTGGCACTCCAGCCGCCTTCGGGAGCTGCAAAACGCCAGACGATCGGTCGGGCCTCGCCGTCGGCGCGAGCACCGTTGTTGTTGTCCAGGCCAATCCAGGCGCCCTTGGCGTCCACCACCAGGGCTTCCGCCAACCCGTAGGGTTGTGGATAACGCCGATGCTCCACCAGTGCTTCACCAGCATACGACCAGCACTGCTCGACCTTGGCGCTCAGCGCGTCCCGGCGACAGATCTGATAGGCGTTGCGCTCCAGGGTGTACAGCTTGCCGTCGAACAGCGACAGGTCGGCAAAGTCACGGGATACGGCCTTGGCGTTGGGCACCTGCTCAGGCTGCATTAGCGCCCCTGCTTCACTGAGCAGCACGCAACCGCCATCGCAGTCCCAGGTGGTCTGGCCACGCTTGATCAACAGCAGCCCGCGCCGCTCGCGTTCCGCCGCCAGCCAGATCCGATCCCCGGCAGGGTTGACCGCCAGCCCTTCGAACAGGGCATTGAAGTGCAGCAGCATGCCGCTGGCACGGGCTTCGCGCACCATGATCGGGGAAATCTTCAACCAGGCCGGCGCGCCTTGCGCCGGAACCTGCAGCACCGCGGCATGGGCTTCGCTGACCACATATTTGTTGCCGGCGGCATCACAGGTGATGCCCTCGAAATCCAGGTCGCCGCCACGCACGAAGGACGCCGCCCAGGTCCGCACCTTCAAGCCCCAGGGCAAGCCGGAATCCGGCACCGCAGGCACCTCGATCCCGACGGTCTCGGCCTGCCAGACAGTGTTACGGGTATCGAGCCTGTAGATCTGCTCGTCGTCGCGATCGGAGACGGTCCAGAGCTCCTGACCACACAGCGCCAGCCCGGACAGATTGCCGCCGCGCATGCCTTCCACAGGATGCTCGGACAGCAGTTTCAGTTCGGGCGCCGGCGCGGCCACCACCGAGGTTGCCAATAGCGCCAGGGCCAGGGCAAAACCTCTGTGCATCAGGCCAGCACCTCGGCCAGGTTGCCCTTGGACTCCAGCCAGGACTTGCGATCACCGGCGCGCTTCTTGGCCAGCAGCATGTCCATGATTTCCGCGGTGGCCTCGACGTCGTCCAGGGTCAACTGCACCAGGCGCCGGGTGTTCGGGTCCATGGTGGTCTCGCGCAGTTGCGGCGGGTTCATTTCACCCAGCCCTTTGAATCGGGTGACCTGTGGCTTGCCGCGCTTCTTCTCGGCCACCAGGCGGTCGAGAATGCCGTCGCGCTCGGCTTCATCCAGGGCGTAGTAGATCTCCTTGCCCAGGTCGATGCGGTACAGCGGCGGCATGGCCACGTAGACGTGACCGGCATCCACCAGCGGACGGAAATGCTGGACGAACAAGGCACACAGCAAGGTAGCGATGTGCAAGCCGTCGGAGTCGGCGTCGGCGAGGATGCAGATCTTGCCGTAGCGCAGCTGGCTCATGTCCTCGGCGCCCGGATCGACCCCGATGGCCACGGCGATGTTGTGCACTTCCTGGCTGGCCAGGACCTCGCTGCCGTCCACTTCCCAGGTGTTGAGGATCTTGCCGCGCAACGGCAGGATCGCCTGGAATTCCTTGTCCCGCGCCTGCTTGGCCGAACCGCCGGCGGAGTCACCCTCCACCAGGAACAGCTCGGAGCGCATCGGGTCCTGGCCGGCACAGTCCGCCAGCTTGCCTGGCAGCGCCGGGCCCTGGGTAATGCGCTTGCGCTCGACCTTCTTGCTGGCCTTCAAGCGGCGCCCGGCGTTGCTGATGGCCAGCTCCGCCAGTTGCATGCCCAGCTCGGGGTTGGCGTTGAGCCACAGGCTGAAGGCGTCCTTGACCACACCGGAAACGAACGCCGCCGCCTCGCGGGATGACAGGCGCTCCTTGGTCTGGCCGGAGAACTGCGCATCCTGCATTTTCATCGACAGGACAAAGGCAATGCGCTCCCAGACGTCTTCCGGGGCCAGCTTCAGGCCGCGGGGCAGCAGGTTGCGGAACTCGCAGAACTCGCGCATGGCATCCAGCAGGCCCTGGCGCAGGCCGTTGACATGGGTGCCGCCCTGGGCCGTGGGGATCAGGTTGACGTAGCTTTCCTGGACGCTGTCGCCGCCTTCGGGCAGCCACAACAGGGCCCAGTCCACCGCTTCCTTGTTCCCTGCCAGGCTGCCGCAGAACGGCTCGGCCGGCAGGCGTTCGAATTCACTGACCGCATCCACCAGGTAGGAGCGCAGGCCATCTTCGTAGTGCCACTCGACCTTCTCGCCGCTGGACTTGTCCTCGAAGCTCACCAGCAGCCCCGGGCAGAGTACGGCCTTGGCCTTGAGCACGTGCTTGAGACGGCTGACGGAGAATTTCGGCGAGTCGAAGTATTTTGGGTCCGGAGCGAAGTACACGCTGGTGCCGGTGTTGCGCTTGCCCACGGTGCCGACCACTTCCAGCTCGGTGGCCTTGTAGCCGTCGGCGAAAGTCATCTGGTATTCGTTGCCGTCGCGCTTGACCCGCACCCGTACCTGGTTCGACAAGGCGTTGACCACGGAGATGCCCACCCCGTGCAGACCGCCGGAGAACTGGTAGTTCTTGTTGGAGAACTTGCCGCCGGCGTGGAGCTTGGTGAGGATCAGCTCGATCCCGGACACGCCTTCTTCCGGGTGGATGTCCACGGGCATGCCGCGGCCGTCGTCGGACACTTCCAGGGAATGGTCGGCGTGCAGGATGACCTGTATCGACTTCGCATGGCCGGCCAGGGCTTCGTCGACGCTGTTGTCGATGACTTCCTGGGCCAAATGGTTGGGCCGCGTGGTGTCGGTGTACATGCCCGGGCGTTTGCGCACCGGGTCGAGTCCCGAGAGGACTTCGATGGCGTCTGCGTTATAAGAGCTAGCGCTGGGAGTGGCCATGGGTTCTCGTCGTTAGTCGTTCAATGAATATGGGGCGAAGGCTCACAGTGCAGTGAAGTCGATCGCCTGGTACTGATCGGCAGTGATGCCGGCAAAATTCAACATCGCCGGCAATTGTCCGGCAAAACCTTGGAAACTATGATCGCCGCCGGCCTGTATGCGCAAGGCGCAGGCGCGGTAGTAGCGCTCGGCGCTGCGATAGTCCAGCGTCTCGTCCCCGGTCTGCAACCACACCTGATAACGCTCAGGGTCCTGGGGTGGCGCCACTTCCAGCGCTGCCAGGGCCGCGACATGGTCGTGGGTCAGCTCCCAGGTCTCGTCGGTGTACAGGTTCTTCTGCGTGCCCAGATAACCGTCGAACATCCGGTGCGGGCTGACAGCAGGGTTGATCAGCAGGGCCTTCAGACCATAGCGCTCGGCAAGGTGAGTCGCATAGTAGCCGCCGAGCGAGCTGCCGACCAGCAATGGACGACCGAGTTCGGCAATCGCCTGTTCCAGCTGGCCAATGGCCTGGCGCGGATGGTGATGCAGGGCCGGCACCCGCAGTTGCCCGGCCAGGCCGAGCTGCTCCATGACCTGGCGCAACTGGGAGGCCTTGGTCGATGCCGGAGCACTGTTGAAGCCGTGGATATAGAGGATCGAACCGGACATGCGAGCTCCCTGTGCACCTGGGCAAAAGCCGCAGTTTACAGGGATGGGGCCAGGTTACGCAGCCGCTTCAGTAGCCTTCGCTACCGTAGTCGATGGTGAATTCATAGCCTTCGACCCGCTGCACGCCGGTTTCCAGCCGTCCATCGGGCAGCAGCCGCAACCAACGGTAGCCCGGCACCTGCTCCTCGACCTTGAAGTCGTCGCTCAAGGGCTCGAACTGGATGCAGGTGGAAGGTGAGGCCAATAGCCGCACGTCGCCCCGCAGGCGATCGATCTCCTGGTGAACATGCCCCCAGAGCACGGCGCGCACCTGGGGGAAAGCGTCGATCACGGCAAACAGCGCCTGGGCATTGCGCAGGCCGATGGGCTCCATCCAGGCGCAATCGATGGACACCGGATGGTGATGCAGGCAGACCAGGTGGTGCCGCTCTGGTGCTTCGCGCAGGGAGCGGGTCAGCAGTTGCAACTGCTCATCCTGCAGATAACCCGGTACCGAACCCGGCACCGCCGAGTCCAGCAGGGTGATGCGCCAGTTGCCGATGTCCACCACCGGGTCCAGCAAGTCACTGCCGCTGGCGGCCTGCTCCATGACCTGCGGTTCGTCGTGGTTGCCCGGCAGCCAGCGGCCTGGGGCGGCAATCTGCCGGGTCAGTTGGCGAAAGCGTTGATAGGACTCCAGCGTGCCGTCCTGGGACAGGTCGCCGGTGGCCAGCATCAGGTCGATCCGTGGCTGCTGCGCCAGCACCAGGTCGATGACCCGTTGCAGGCTGTCGGCGGTGTTCATGCCCAAGAGCGTGCCGTCCGTCTCGGCAAACAGATGGCTATCGGACAGCTGCACCAGCAACACGGGGTCGGCGGCAGTCAGTGCGGATACGCTTGGCACGGCGTTCTCCCGGAGCAAGATCACAAAGCGTGAAGAAGGGGGCAATTATGCTGGGGGAAGTGAAAAAGAGGAAACCTGGGAAGCGGACCCAGTTCACATCTAGCGCACGGCTTCGAACTCGTGACCGCAGGCCAGGCAGTGGCTCAGCCACTCGCCGAGGAACACGTTCAGCTGGGCCTTTTCATCAGGCTGGTGCATGAAGGCATTGGGATAGGGATAGATGCTGCGAAAACGCCGGGCATGTTCGGCACTGATGACTTCCGCCATGCGCGCGTCGTGATAGACCTGCACTTCCAGCTGCGGCACAGGCAGCCAGGGCAGGCTGTGCTCCTGGCGCACCTGCAAGGTGGTGGTATACGGGCAGGCCAGTACCACCTCCAGGGCCAGTACGCCGAGCATCTGGTCACCCTGGGTCACGGCGATGCGCCGCGCCACGGGCTGGTTGCGCATGTCGGGCAGCAGGCGCATCAGCCGGGCGTAGTTGGCCTCGCAGGAAGCTTGCAGCCCCGCGAGATCCACCCGATAGCGGTCGCGTACCTTGTTTACGACCATAACCCCCTCACTTCCGCGCGATTGAGCGCCAGCCACTGCAAGGCAATGATGCTGGCGGCATTGCAAATCCGCCCGTCGCGCATGGCCTGCAAGGCATCCTCATAGGCCATCACGCACACCCGAATGTCTTCCGCCTCTTCCTCCAGCCCATGCAGCCCACCGGCGGCGCTGCTGTCGCAACGCCCCAGGTACAGATGGACGAATTCGGTGCTGCCACCGGGCGACGGGAAGTACTGGGTCATCGGCCACAGCGCCGAGATGTCCAGGCCAGCTTCCTCCTGCGCCTCGCGGCGGGCAACCTGTTCCGGCTGCTCGTCCTTGTCGATCAGCCCGGCCACCAGTTCCACCAGCCAGGGCGAAGCCGTCTTGCCCATGGCACCGACGCGGAACTGTTCGATCAGCACCACCTCATCGCGCTGCGGATCGTACGGCAGTACGCAGACCGCATCGTGACGGACAAAGACTTCACGATTGATTTCACGCCCCATGCCACCGGCGAACAGCTCATGACGCAGTTGCAGGCGATCGAGCCGGTAGAAACCCTGGAAACAGTTTTCGCGCCGGATGATCTCGACGGCACTCGGCGTGGAGTTGGCAAAGTCAGTCATAACAATCCTCGTGTACAGCGTGTTCAATCCGAGGATCCCCCTCGACTTCGCGCCATCCTAACGCGCTCGCAGCTGATCATGCAGCCCCTTTACCCTCAGCGGGATAGACGGCGAGGGGCTAAACCTACTCTAATTGCCTCTATTGAGCTTAGTGGCGAACCGACTGCCTCGCTGGCAGTCGAAGCCGGTAACTTTTGCCTCCCCCTGGTTTATGAAGGACGCCCATGTCGCTTGTCAAAATCGCCTCCGTGGCCTGTATCGCCCTGACCCTGGGTGCCTGCCAAAGCCTGTTTCAACCCAGCTACATGACCCCGCTGGAAACCACCCGGGACAAGTCCGAACAACTCAAGCCCGGCTGTAGCGGCGCCGACTGCCCGCTGGTCAACCTCGACACCGTGCACTTCCCCGCCGAACCGCAGTTGGATGCCATCGTCGAAAAGCGCCTGCTGCAAATGACCCGCACCAGCCCCGATGCTGCGCTGCCGGCCAGCCTTGCGGCCTATCGCGAGCAGTTCCTGCGCAGCGCGCCGGACCGCCACGGCATGTACCTGCAATCCAAGCTACGCGAGCAGCATGACGGCCTGGTGATCATCGAACTGGCCAGTTACCTGGACACCGGCGCTGCCAACGGCACCCCGGGCCGTGGCTTCGTCAACTATTCACGCCAGCAGCACAAGGCCCTGAACCTGGCGGACATGCTCCTGCCCGGCCAGGAAGAGATGTTCTGGAAGGCCGCGCGGGTCGCCCATAACAACTGGCTGATCAGCACTCACCTGGATCGCGAGGCCGAGTTCGTGAAGACCTGGCCCTTCCAGAAGACCCAGAACGTAGCGCTGACCCGTAACGCCGTGACCCTCAAGTACGACGTCACCACCATCGCGCCCTCGGTCCTGGGCCACATCGAACTGCAGATCCCCTACGACCGCCTCAAGGGCGTGCTCAAGCCCGAGCTGTTTCCTGGCGGTAACTGAAAGCCCGGCCCAACAGCCATTGCAGCAGCCCTGCCAGCACCAGTGACGGCAGGGTTGCGCCGATATCCGGGTACAGATTGGCCAACAGATGATAGGTGCTCACCCCACCCAGCCAGGCCAGCAGCGCCGGCCAGCGCAAGGCTGACGCCGGGTTCTGCCCCGAGCGCCGACGCAGGATGAAGTGATCCACCAGCACCACGCCAAACAGCGGCGCGAATACCGAGCCGATCAGCAACAGGAAGTTCTGGTACTGGGCCAACGGCGCCAGGCAGGCGATCAGGGTGCAGAGCACGCCTATGGCCAGCGCCAGGTGCTCGACCTTGAGGCGCAGCAGGATGCCGCTGGAAACCGCCGCCGAATGGATATCGGCAAAGGCGTTCTCCGATTCGTCCAGCAGAATCAGCAGCAACGGAATCCCCAGCCCGGCCCCGGCCAGCGCCAGCAGCAAGGCATTCACTTCACCACTGGGAGCGAAGGCCAGGGTGTAGGCGACGCCCAGGCTCATCAACCAGAAATTGCCGATGAAAAAGCCCAGGGCCGTGCCGCCGAACACGCTCTTGGCGCGCTTGCCGAACCGCGAGTAGTCAGCGATCAGCGGCAACCAGGACAAGGGCATGGCGATGGCGATATCGAAGCCCACGGCGAACGGCATCGAGCCGTCCCCGGCCTGGGCCCAGAGCGCCGCCAGGTCGGCTCGGGCGAAGAGGTTCCAGGTCAGCCACAGGCAGGCGGCCAACAACAACCAGATTCCCCATTTGCGCAGGATCTGCCGGACGAAGGTCAAGGGCCCGCTGACCGCCAGCAAGGTGGCCAGGGCACCGAAAAACAGGGTCCAGAGCAACGGGTTGGCCAGCAGGCTGCCTTCGCTGAAGGCCCGGCTGCCCAGGAGGCTCGCGGCATCGCGCATGACGATGATTTCAAACGAGCCCCAGCCCACCAGTTGTAAGAGGTTCAACAGTGCCGGCAGGCTGGCACCGCGCCGGCCCAGGCTGAGCTTGAGCGCAGCCATGGACGACAGGCCGGTGTCGCTGCCGATCACCCCCACCGCCGCCAGCAGCAGAACGCCGACCGCGGTGCCGAGCAGGATCGCCAGCAGCGAATGGGCCAGCCCCAGGCCTGGCGCCAGCAAGGCGCCGGTCTGCAGCACCATCAGGCCGATACCGAGGGAAAACCACAGGGAAAACAGATCGCGGGCGCCAAACACGCGCTTGTCGGCCGGTACCGCGAGATCGGGAGAGTAGGTACTGATTGGACTGCTCAAGGTTGATATCTCGAAGGAATAGGGTCTGCAGGAGCCGGCTTGCCGGCGAAAGCGCCACCTTGTCGAGAGCGCGGCGCCCGGTTCGCGGGCAAGCCCGCTCCTACAGGAATGTTCACGGGGGCTATCTCGAACGCCCAGCCTCTGCAGGAGCCGGCTTGCCAGCGAAAGCGCCACCTTGTCGAGAGCGCGGCGCCTGGTTCGCGGGCAAGCCCGCTCCTGCACAGAGGGGTCAGACTTTCTTGTACAACTGGCTGCCTTCCTGCTTGAAGCGCTCGGCCTGTTCCGCCAGGCCCTTGGCGACATCCACATCCACCGCTTCGATACGCTGGTTGGCTGCGTACTCACGCACTTCCTGGGTGATCTTCATCGAGCAGAACTTCGGCCCGCACATGGAGCAGAAATGCGCGACCTTGGCCGAATCCTTGGGCAGGGTCTCGTCGTGGTACGAGCGGGCGGTGTCCGGGTCCAGGCCGAGGTTGAACTGGTCTTCCCAGCGGAACTCGAAACGCGCCTTGGACAAGGCGTTGTCGCGGATCTGCGCGCCCGGGTGACCTTTCGCCAGATCCGCAGCATGCGCGGCGATCTTGTAGGTGATGATCCCGGTCTTCACGTCATCCTTGTTCGGCAGGCCCAGGTGTTCCTTGGGCGTGACGTAGCAGAGCATGGCGCAGCCGAACCAGCCGATCATCGCCGCACCGATACCGGAGGTGATGTGGTCGTAGCCGGGGGCAATGTCGGTAGTCAGCGGGCCGAGGGTGTAGAACGGCGCCTCGTCGCAGCACTCCAGCTGCTTGTCCATGTTCTCCTTGATCAACTGCATCGGCACGTGGCCCGGGCCTTCGATCATGCACTGCACGTCATGCTTCCAGGCGATCTTGGTCAGCTCGCCGAGGGTCTCCAGTTCGCCGAACTGGGCTTCGTCGTTGGCGTCGGCAATCGACCCCGGGCGCAGTCCATCTCCCAGGGAGAAGCTGACGTCGTAGGCCTTCATGATTTCGCAGATTTCGTCGAAGTGGGTGTAGAGGAAGTTCTCCTTGTGGTGCGCCAGGCACCACTTGGCCATGATCGAGCCACCCCGGGACACGATGCCGGTGACCCGCTTGGCGGTCAGCGGCACGTAACGCAGCAAGACGCCTGCGTGGATGGTGAAGTAGTCCACGCCCTGCTCGGCCTGCTCGATCAGGGTGTCGCGGAACAGCTCCCAGGTCAGGTCCTCGGCCACGCCGTTGACCTTTTCCAGGGCCTGGTAGATCGGTACGGTACCGATCGGCACCGGCGAGTTGCGGATGATCCACTCGCGGGTTTCATGGATGTGCTTGCCGGTGGACAGGTCCATCACCGTGTCCGAACCCCAGCGGATGCCCCAGGTCAGTTTCGCCACTTCTTCCTCGATCGAGGAACCCAGGGCACTGTTGCCGATGTTGCCGTTGATCTTCACCAGGAAGTTGCGGCCGATGATCATCGGTTCCAGTTCGACGTGGTTGATGTTGGCCGGGATGATCGCGCGGCCACGGGCGATTTCCTCACGCACGAACTCGGCGGTGATTTCCTTGGGGATGCTGGCGCCGAAGCTGTGGCCGGCGTGTTGCTGCTTCAGCAGGCCGGCGGCACGGGCCTCTTGCAGCTTCATGTTTTCGCGGATGGCGACGTATTCCATCTCGGCGGTGATGATGCCTTTGCGCGCGTAGTGCATCTGGCTGACGTTGGCCCCGGCCTTGGCCCGGCGCGGGTTGTTGACGTGGGCGAAGCGCAGCTTGGTCAGCTCCGGGTCGGCCAGGCGCTGCTGGCCGAAGTTGGAGCTCAGGCCGGCCAGGCGCTCGGTGTCGCCACGGTCTTCGATCCAGGCCGAACGCACATCGCCCAGGCCCTTGCGCACATCGATCACCACGTTCGGATCGGTGTAAGGGCCGGAGGTGTCATACACGGTCACCGGGGCGTTGATCTCGCCGCCGAAGTCGGTGGGGGTCACGTCCAGGGTGATTTCGCGCATGGGCACGCGGATGTCCGGGCGCGAACCCTGGACATAGACTTTTTGCGAGCGGGTAAAGGGCTGAACCGATTGTTGGTCGACTTGGGCCGACTCACTGAGGTTGCTAGCGTTTTTTAATTTTGTAGTCATCACGGGCTCTCCAGACAGCATCCAGGCAGTGGATTTTTGTCGGAGCGAACCTGTAACGGACGGACGCACCCTGGCTAGGCAACTAGTGAGTGCAGTGCTTGGTACTCGAGGGGTGTTCGATTGTCGAACAACATCCCGGACGAAGCACAAGAGGACTCGCCGGGTGACGAGAAATCTTGTTCCCTACGCAGGCGCTAACCTGATCAGGTTCAACGGGATCCGGATTATCCGATCTCAGCCTCATAGCAAGGCACCCCGACAAGAACCGGGCCAGTCTAGACAAAGCCACAGCAGAACGCCAACCCCCCGTACGATCAGCATGATGAATGGCGTAATTGCAGGATTGTTGCCACCCCCCAGCGCATCTACACTCGTTGCCCTGTGTCGAACCTTGACGCTCTGTGGGTCGCGCCTTAGCCTTGGCGCCTGAATTATTGCCGTAATATCAACTCTAGGGATCGCCGAATGCTGCGCAAACTCTCACTGGCTGTTGCCGTGTCTTGTGCGTCCAATGGAATGGCCTGGGCAGCAGAAGCGCCTTTGACCACCAAGACCGATCTGGTCAGCGTCTACCAGGAAGCGGTGGACAACAACGCCGATCTGGCCGCTGCGCGCGCCCAGTACGGTGCCCAGAAGGAAGTGGTGCCCCAGGCTCGTGCCGGGTTGCTGCCCAACCTTTCGGCCGGCGCGGACATGAACAACACCCGCACCAAGTTCGACGAACCGTCGATGACCTCTACCCGCAGCGGCAACGTCTACCAGGCGACCCTGGCCCAGCCACTGTTCCGGGCCGACCGCTGGTTCCAGCTGCAGGCGGCCAAGGACATCAACGAACAGGCTTCCCTGCAACTCTCGGCCACCGAGCAGAACCTGATCCTGCAGAGCGCAGAGAACTACTTCGCGGTGTTGCGCGCCCAGGACAACCTGGCCTCGACCAAGGCCGAGGAAGCGGCCTTCAAGCGTCAGCTGGACCAATCCAACGAACGCTTCGACGTGGGCCTGTCGGACAAGACCGACGTCCTGCAATCCCAGGCCAGCTACGATACCGCGCGGGCCAACCGGATCCTTGCCCAGCGCCAGGTGGATGATGCCTTCGAGGCCCTGATCACCCTGACCAACCGCGAGTACAACTCGATCCAGGGCATCGTCCATACCCTGCCAGTGCTGGCGCCGACCCCCAACGACGCCAAGGCCTGGGTGGACACCGCCGCCAAGCAGAACCTCAACCTGCTGGCCAGCAACTACGCAGTCAGCGCCGCCGAGGAAACCCTCAAGCAGCGCAAGGCCGGGCATGCCCCGACCCTGGACGCAGTGGCGCAGTACAAGAAAGGCGACAACGACGCTTTGGGCTTCAGCAACCCCAACCCGCTGACGCGCTACGGCAGCGACGTCGAACAGCGCTCCATCGGCCTGCAACTGAACATTCCGATCTACAGCGGCGGCCTGACCAGCTCCCAGGTGCGTGAATCCTACTCGCGCCTGAGCCAGACCGAGCAACAGCGTGAATCCCTGCGCCGCCAGGTGGTGGAAAACACCCGCAACCTGCACCGCGCGGTGAACACCGATGTCGAGCAGGTCCAGGCCCGGCGCCAGTCGATCATTTCCAACCAGAGCGCAGTGGAGGCCACGGAGATCGGCTACCAGGTGGGCACGCGCAATATCGTCGATGTGCTCGACGCCCAGCGCCAGCTGTACACCTCGGTGCGCAACTACAACAACAGCCGCTACGACTACATCCTCGACAACCTGCGCCTGAAACAGGCTGCCGGCACCCTCAACCCGGGGGACCTGCAGGACCTGTCGCGCTATCTCAAGGCCGACTACAACCCGGATCGCGACTTCCTGCCGCCAGACCTGGCCAAGGCCGCCCAGGAGCAGCTCAGGGCCCGCCCCTGAAGGTCGCAAGCATGAAAAAGGCCACCTTTGCGGGTGGCCTTTTTCATGGCGGTGTAACGGCCTTTTATGGCCACTGCGCAGCCTGCGGCAGCGGCTACAGAAGGCGACGATCAGTGCCTGCCCAGGAGGCGGCCAAGGCCGTCGAGCAGCCGTTGCAAGGCGCCCTGGTTGGCCTTGAGCACCTTGAGCCCGGCGTCGGCCATCTTGCGCGCATCCTGGGGTAGCTCGAACAGACGCTGCACCGCCACCGCGAGCCCCTCGGCATCGTCCACTTCCTGCAAGGCTCCGGCCTCACGCAGCATCGCGGCGATTTCCAGGAAATTGAACAGATGCGGCCCGCTGATCACCGGCTTGGCCAGGGCCGCCGGCTCCAGCAGGTTGTGCCCACCGTTGGGCACCAGGCTGCCGCCGACAAAGGCGCTGTCGGCCAGGGCATAGAGGAACAGCAATTCGCCCATGGTGTCCCCCAGCAGTACCGAGGTGGTGGCAAGCACCGGCTCGGCTGCAGAACGGCGTACCGTGGCAAAACCCTGCTGCCGGCACAGCTCATGCACCGAGTCGAAGCGCTCCGGGTGCCGCGGCACCAGGATCAGCAAGGCATTGGGGTAATTGCCCAGCAGTTGCCGGTGAGCATCGAGCACCACCGCGTCTTCGCCCTCGTGGGTACTGGCGGCGATCCACACCGGGCGCTCCATGGCCTGCCATTGCTGGCGCAGCTCGGCGGCCCGCTGCAGCAACTGCGGGTCGATGCTCAGGTCGAACTTGATCGATCCGGTCACTTGCACAGTCTCTGGGCGAGCCCCAAGCCGGAGGAAACGCTGGGCCTCGGCTTCGGTCTGCACCGCGAACAGGCTCATCTGCGCCAGCATCGGTGCGGTCAGCCGAGCAAAACGCCCATAGCCCTTGGCCGAACGCTCGGACAACCGGGCATTGGCCAGGGCCACCGGAATCCCGCGCCGGGCACACTGGTCGATATGGTTGGGCCACAGTTCGGTTTCCATGATCACCGCCAGCTTGGGCTGCACCCGATCGAGAAACCGCGCCGCGGCGCAAGGCAAGTCGTAGGGCAGGTAGCAGTGCTGGATCCGCGGCTCGTTGGCAAACAGCGCGTGGATGCGCTCGGAGCCGGTGGGAGTCATGCAGGTCACGGTAATCGGCAGCTGTGGATAACGCGCCAGCAGCGCCCGGATCATCGGCGCGGCAGCGATGCTCTCGCCCACCGACACCGCATGCACCCAGATGCCACCGGGTTGCATGCTCGGCAAGCCGAGAGAGAAACGCTCGCCAATGCGTTTGGCATAAGCCGGCGCCTTGCGCGAGCGCAGCCACAGGCGGATCGCTACCAACGGCAGCCCCAGGTAAAACAATGCGGTATAGAGAGTTCTATTCATGGCGGCGGAGTTTATCGGTTTTTTAGCCGATCGCCTTCAGGTGCACGGCAAAACGTTCTGCCAGCCAGTGCGCCGCGGGGCCCAGAGGT
>NZ_VYKE01000124.1:0-15836 GCF_032424515.1 Pseudomonas sp. JV245A | reverse complement strand
TGCGTCGGCCACCGAGAAAGTCGCCCAGGGCGGTGTGGCCGACAACCTCACCAGCCTGTTGACGGTGCTCAAGTCGTTCAGTAGCTGACCGTTCCACAGGCGCCATGCCAGCGCCCCCGCCGCCTGCCATAGGCTGCGGGGGCGTTGTCTTTTGCCCGGCGGCATGGGAGGTTGAAGCGGATTTTTTACCGCTAGGCGCCTTTACGTTCTTTTTTTCGAACAGCCTATTGTCCTTTACCCCCGTTGACCCTAGGATTCGTTTGAGATTTCAAACGCTCTTGCCTGGGTGCCCAAACGCACGTCTATTCTTGTGTGCGACTTTTTCGTGCTTTTACCCAGTGAACGATTTTCCTGACGGCAGCCTGGCCACGGGCTGGTGACAGCGCCCCGGCGCTCTCCTCCTGACCTGGCGCCTTTCTACAATCACAATTCGCCCCGCGTATGCGCGGTGCTGTTAAGGAAGCCGACATGCAGCTCAAAGACGCCCAGTTGTTCCGCCAACAAGCCTTCATCGATGGAGCTTGGGTCGACGCGGACAACGGCCAGACGATCAAGGTCAACAACCCCGCTACCGGTGAAATCCTCGGTACCGTGCCAAAGATGGGCGCTGCCGAAACCCGCCGCGCCATCGAGGCCGCCGACAAGGCCCTGCCGGCCTGGCGTGCCCTGACTGCCAAGGAGCGCGCCACCAAGCTGCGCCGCTGGTATGAATTGCTGATCGAGAACCAGGACGACCTGGGTCGCCTGATGACCCTGGAGCAGGGTAAGCCGCTGGCCGAAGCCAAGGGCGAAATCGCCTACGCCGCCTCCTTCATCGAATGGTTCGCCGAAGAAGCCAAGCGCATCTACGGTGACGTGATTCCCGGCCACCAGCCCGACAAGCGCCTGATCGTGATCAAGCAGCCGATCGGCGTGACCGCGGCCATCACCCCGTGGAACTTCCCGGCGGCGATGATCACCCGTAAAGCCGGCCCGGCCCTGGCCGCCGGTTGCACCATGGTCATCAAGCCCGCTTCGCAAACCCCGTTCTCGGCCCTGGCCCTGGTGGAACTGGCGCACCGTGCCGGCATCCCGAAAGGCGTGCTGAGTGTGGTCACCGGCAGCGCCGGCGACATCGGCGGCGAGCTCACCAGCAACCCGATCGTGCGCAAGCTGTCGTTCACCGGCTCCACCGAGATCGGTCGCCAGCTGATGGCCGAATGCGCCAAGGACATCAAGAAAGTCTCCCTGGAGCTGGGCGGCAACGCGCCGTTCATCGTGTTCGACGACGCGGACCTGGATAAGGCCGTCGAAGGCGCGATCATCTCCAAGTACCGCAACAACGGCCAGACCTGCGTCTGCGCCAACCGCCTGTACATCCAGGATTCGGTCTACGACGCCTTCGCCGAGAAATTGAAGGCAGCAGTGGCCAAGCTGAAGATCGGCAACGGCCTGGAAGAAGGCACCACCACTGGCCCGCTGATCGACGAAAAAGCCGTGGCCAAGGTCCAGGAACACATCGCCGACGCCCTGAAAAAAGGCGCGACCCTGCTGGCCGGCGGCAAGTCCATGGAAGGCAACTTCTTCGAGCCGACCATCCTGGTCAACGTGCCCAAGGATGCAGCCGTGGCCAAGGAAGAAACCTTTGGCCCACTGGCGCCGCTGTTCCGCTTCAAAGACGAAGCCGAAGTCATCGCCATGTCCAACGACACCGAATTCGGCCTGGCCTCGTACTTCTATGCCCGCGACCTGGGCCGTGTGTTCCGTGTGGCCGAGGCCCTGGAATACGGCATGGTCGGGGTCAACACCGGCCTGATCTCCAACGAAGTGGCGCCGTTCGGCGGCATCAAGGCCTCGGGCCTGGGCCGTGAAGGTTCCAAGTACGGGATCGAGGATTACCTGGAAATCAAATACCTCTGCCTGGGTATCTGATCCGGTTTCAAGCGCCGGGGGCACGAGAGCGCTGTCCCCCTGCGCAGCTTTAAAAAACGCACTTTTCAAGGTGGCCCGGGACCGCTCCGACAGTCGATCATCGCATGCTGTCGCAGGCGCTTCCCCGCCCCGCAACCCTTGAATCACACCGCTGCCGCAGCGGTGAATGAGGACACTATGAGCAAGACCAACGCATCTTTGATGAAACGCCGTGAAGCCGCTGTACCGCGCGGTGTTGGCCAGATTCACCCGATCTTCGCCGACAGCGCGAAGAACGCCACCGTCACCGACGTTGAAGGCCGCGAGTTCATCGACTTCGCCGGCGGTATCGCGGTACTGAACACCGGTCACGTGCACCCGAAGATCATCGCCGCAGTGACCGAGCAACTGAACAAGCTGACCCACACCTGCTTCCAGGTCCTGGCCTACGAGCCTTACGTGGAGCTGTGCGAGAAAATCAACGCCAAGGTGCCAGGTGATTTCGCCAAGAAAACCCTGCTGGTGACCACCGGCTCCGAAGCCGTAGAGAACGCCGTGAAGATCGCCCGTGCCGCCACTGGCCGCGCCGGCGTGATCGCCTTCACCGGCGCCTACCACGGCCGCACCATGATGACCCTGGGCCTGACCGGCAAGGTCGTGCCTTACTCGGCCGGCATGGGCCTGATGCCAGGCGGCATCTTCCGCGCGCTGTACCCGAATGAACTGCACGGCGTGAGCATCGACGACTCCATCGCCAGCATCGAACGCATCTTCAAGAACGACGCCGAGCCTCGTGATATCGCCGCGATCATCATCGAGCCGGTGCAGGGCGAAGGCGGCTTCTACGTCGCGCCCAAAGAGTTCATGAAGCGCCTGCGCGCCCTGTGCGACCAGCACGGCATCCTGCTGATCGCTGACGAAGTGCAGACCGGCGCTGGCCGTACCGGCACCTTCTTCGCCATGGAACAGATGGGCGTTACCGCCGACCTGACCACCTTCGCCAAGTCCATCGCCGGCGGCTTCCCGCTGGCCGGTGTCTGCGGCAAGGCCGAGTACATGGACGCCATCGCTCCAGGCGGCCTGGGCGGCACCTACGCCGGTAGCCCGATCGCCTGTGCGGCGGCCCTGGCGGTGATGGAAGTGTTCGAGGAAGAGCACCTGCTGGATCGCTGCAAGGCTGTTGGCGAGCGCCTGGTGACCGGCCTCAAGGCCATCCAGGCCAAGTACCCGGTGATCGGTGAAGTGCGTGCCCTGGGCGCGATGATCGCGGTGGAACTGTTCGAGAATGGCGACAGCCACAAGCCGAACGCCGCTGCCGTGGCCCAGGTCGTGGCCAAGGCTCGCGACAAGGGGCTGATCCTGCTGTCCTGCGGCACCTACGGCAACGTTCTGCGGGTTCTGGTACCGCTGACCTCGCCGGATGCCCAGCTGGACAAAGGCCTGGCCATCATCGAAGAGTGCTTCGCTGAACTCTGATGACGCTGTGACCTGATCGACAGAAAAACCCGCTTCGGCGGGTTTTTTTTCGCCCTCAAGCGGCTCCAGCGGGATTTGCGCTGTATGGAAGCCCGTGCATTGACTAAGGTGCAAGGGATTGCCTAGGGAGCGTGCTGCATGACCGCTGTTGATTTACCCGCTGTACCTCGCGTGCTGATTGCCGAGGCTGATCCCTGGTCTCGTGATTTGCTCAAGCAAGTGCTGTTGAACGTGCGCTGTGATGCGCGTCTGGACTTGTGTGCCGACGGTCAGGAGGCCATGGACCTGCTGAGCGCCAAACCCTATGACCTGATCATTGCCGATTGGGAGCTGCCGGGCATCGATGGCCTGTCGCTGTTGCGCGCGGTGCGCCAGCGCAAGCGCAACCCGGTGCAGCCGTTCATCCTGCTGAGCGTGCGCAGCGACAGCGCCAGCGTGCGCGAGGCCTTGCCCCTGGCGCCCACTGCCTACCTGACCAAGCCCCTGAACATGGAGGGGCTGACCCAGCGCCTGCAGGGCCTGCTGCTGGACGCCGGCCAGGAAGTCTCCTGCGAGGTGCCGGCCCTGGCGCCGGGCATGACCCTGTGGCCCTTTCTCGAACGCCGGCGCGATGTGGCCGACGGCGCGCCGCTGCTCACCGATGTGCAACTGGCGGTCAAGCGCAGCCTCAACCCCGAAGGCCTGGATCTCAAGGTGCTGGAGGAAGAGATCCGCACCGATCCCCAGGTCACCGCGGTGCTGATCGCTGCAGCCAACAGCGCCGCGCAGCACCATGGCGACGGCGTGCAGACCCTGTCCCAGGCCCTGCATCGGCTGGGCACCGGGCAGAGCATGAACCTGATCCTCGGCCTGACCCTCAAGCGCAGCGCGCGCCTGAGCGATCCGGCCCTGGCCGACTATGCCGAGCGCTATTGGGAGCTGTCCCTGCATACCGCGGAATACGGCCGGACCCTGGCGCGCCTGCTGGACCTGGACCAGGAGCGCTGCTACTGCGCCGGGCTACTGCATCGCCTGGGCGACCTGGCGCTGCTGCGTTGCCTGCAGGAGTGGAAACAGGCCGGCGGCGAGCTGGACGACCAGGAAGAAATCGGCGATGCCCTGGAGCGCTTTGGCGCGGCCTACGGCTCGGCGCTGCGGACCCGCTGGCGCATGCCCCTTGAACTGCGGGAACTGATTGCCTCGATCTACCAGTTGGGCGGTGGGGTGTATTCCCGCGAGGCACTGGTGATGAACCTGGCGGCGCAGCTGGCGCGGCTGACCGAGCACGAAGGGGTGGAAGAGATCGCGCGCTGCAAGACCGCGCGGCTGCTGAAGGTCGGGCTGCCGGAACTGACCCGCCTGCGCAAGGGCTGAACCACTGTAGGAGCCGGCTGGCCGGCGAAGAGGCCTTGGAGTCTTGTGCAAGCCTTGCGGGCGCCTTCGCGGGCCAGCCAGCTCCTACGGGCGAGTGATCGCGGGTTTATCCGGTGATGATGCGGTTCTTGCCCTGGCGCTTGGCTTCGTACATGGCGCTGTCGGCGCGGGCGAACAGGTTGTCCAGGCTTTCGTCTTCCGCCAGCAGGCCGGTCAGGCCCTGGCTCACGGTGATGGTGAACGTCTGGCCCTGGTGGCTGAAATTCTGGCGCTGGATCTCCCGTTGCAGGCGCTCGGCCACCTGGCGGGCCATGTCCGCGGTGCAGCCGGGAAAAACCGCGGCGAACTCCTCGCCACCGATCCGCCCGAACAGGTCGCCGCGACGCAGGGCCGCGCGCCCGCTTTCGGCGATGCGCTGCAGGACGATGTCGCCTTCGGGGTGGCCGTAGGTGTCGTTGATCACTTTGAAGTCATCGATATCCAGCAGCAGGAAGGCCAGGGACGAGCCTTGCAGGCGCGCCTGCTCGAACTCGCGGTTGGCGCATTCGAAGAAGTGCCGACGGTTGCTGCTCTGGGTCAGCACGTCGGTGGTGGCCAGGCGTTGCAACTCGGTTTCCAGCTGCTTCTTTTCGGTGATGTCTTCGGCAATGCCGACCACGATCAGGCGTTGCCCGGGCTCGGCATTGCGGTTGATGAAGCATTTGTCGCTGAGCCAGCGCACCTGGCCCTGGGCATCGATGATGCGGTATTCGCGATCTTCCACCGCGCCCTTTTCCAGGACCTGGGCCAGGCTGCGCTCGGCATACTCCAGGTCATCGGGGTAGATGCTGTCGCGCCATTGATTGCAGTCCGCCAGGAGCAGGCCTGCGGGGCGACCGAAGATCCGTTCATAGGCCGGGCTGACGTACAGCACCTGGCGGCTGTCCCAGTCGAAGGCCCAGAGCACCGCGTTGACACTGACCAGCAGCGAGCTGAACAGCTGCTCGCGTTCGGTCAGGCGGGCCACTTCGCCCTGTGCATGCATCAGGGCCATCAGGGTTTGCGCGGCTTCGGGCCACTGTGGAAGCGCAGAGGGAGTGTGTGGGTTCTTGTTGACCATCGGCACAGATCTCAAAGGGCGTGCCGCGCGCCGTTAGGCAGCGGCTACAACCAAGCCCGCCTGGGTGGCGAAGTGTTGTTTGAGATAGGGGATCGGGCGCTAAGTTCCCGGCCGCTACAGCGATAGCGCGAGCGCCCGCCAGACGGTCGAGAGGGGCCTGCAAGGCTTGATTTCAGAAGGGCAGCCCCTCGCCACGGGAGTGGCGAGGGGCTGGGGTCAGGCGGTGGTGGGACGCAGGGAATAGGTCTTGAGCTGATGGGCGAAATCACGCAGGGACTGAATGCCGCTGGCCTCGGCCTCGTGTACCCAATCCTTGATGGCCGCGAGCATGTCGTGGCCGTTGGAGCTGGTCTTGACCCAGATCTGCTGCAGGGCCAGACGCTTCTCGTAGATCACCTTCAAGGCCTGGCTGTGCTCCAGCATGCTCTGGATGCGCAGGTGGTGGCGGTCTTCCAGCAGGCTGGTTTCCCGGGACAGCAGGCGCTTGGCGCGGTGGAACTGGTGGCGCACCGAATGATCGACCTTGGCCAGTTCCTGTTTCACCAGCGGGCCGATCACCAGCTTGCGGTACTGGGCCATGATCTGGAACCGGTTGTTGAGGATGGCCATGGCGGTGTCCATGTCCAGGTGGCCCTTGCCTTCGACCCGGTGGGCGATGGGCGCCACGCGCTGGACCCTGGCCAGACGCAGGAAGCTGAAGACCTTGATCCAGGCCCAGCCCAGGTCGAACTCCCACTTCTTCACCGAGAGCTTGGCCGAGTTGGGGTAGGTGTGGTGGTTGTTGTGCAGCTCTTCGCCGCCGACGATGATGCCCCAGGGCACCAGGTTGGTGGCGGCGTCGCGGCATTCGAAGTTGCGGTAGCCCACCGCATGCCCCAGGCCATTGATGACCCCGGCGGCCCAGAACGGAATCCACATCATCTGGATGGCCCAGATGGTGATGCCGATGGTGCCGAACAGCAGCAGGTCGATGGCTGCCATCAGCGCCACGCCGCCCAGCTTGTAGCGGCTGTAGAGGTTGCGTTCGATCCAGTCTTCCGGGCAGTTCTTGCCGTAGATGCGCAGGGTCTCCGGGTTCTTCGCCTCTTCGCGATACAGCTCTGCGCCCTTGCGCAGTACGGTGGACAGGCCCTTGACCACCGGGCTGTGGGGGTCGTCGGCGGTTTCGCACTTGGCGTGGTGCTTGCGGTGGATGGCGGTCCACTCGCGGGTGTTCTGCGCCGTGGTCAGCCACAGCCAGAAGCGGAAGAAATGTTTCAGGCCGGCGTTGAGTTCCAGGGAACGGTGCGCGGAATAGCGATGCAGATAGACCGTGACCGCGACAATGGTCACGTGGGTCATCAACAGGGTGACTGCCACCAGTTGCCAGGCGGACAAGCCAAGTAAACCTTCGTACCACATAGGCGATAAGGCCCTCGATAAAGAAAAAAACAGCCCAGGCATTATCACCAAGCCCACTGAGAAAACCAGTCGCCCTTTCAGATAAGAGTGGCGGAATGTTTCTTCCTCTATAATCCCAAACTTTTCGTGTGGAAATAGACGGACTTATGTCGGTTTCTTATCGCAATGGTTTGCGTGCCGCGCTGCTCTATCTGCTGTTGTCGCTGGTCTGGTTGCAGTTCAGTGGTTACTTATTGAGCAGTTTCTTCGATGAGTTTTCCGATCGGGCCCATTGGCAACTGGTTGGCGGCTATGCCTGGGCGGTGGTCAGCGCGGTGCTGATCTTCTTCGCCCGGGCCCGTCTGCTGCGGGTGTTGGGGGCCGATCGCTGGCTGCGCCACCAGCAGAAGGACCGCGAGCGCCTGCGCCAGGCGGCGGCGGTGTTCGACTGCACCCGCGAAGGGGTGCTGGTGAGCGATACCCAGGGGCAGATCGTCCACGTCAACCGCGCCTTCATCGAAATCACCGGCTACCAGCGCGAAGAGGTGCTGGGCCGCCAGCCGAGCCTGTTCAAGTCCGGGCATCATTCGGCGCAGTTCTATCAATCGATGTTCGACTCGTTGCAGAAGACCGATGAGTGGAGCGGTGAAATCTGGAATCGGCGCAAGAGCGGCGAGATCTACCCGCAATGGCAGACCATCCGCGCGATCCGCGATGAGCAGGGCGAGCTGACTCATTACGTTGCGGTATTTTCCGACATCAGCGCGATCAAGGATTCCGAGCACGAGCTGGCTCACCTGGCCCATCACGATCCGCTGACCGACCTGCCCAACCGCCTGCTGTTCACCGACCGTGCCGAACAGGCCCTGGCTTCGGCGCAGATCCACAAGCGCGGCTGCGCCATGCTGATGATCGATCTGGACCACTTCAAGATGATCAACGACAGCCTGGGGCACAACGTCGGCGACCAACTGCTCAAGGCGGTTGCCGAGCGCCTGGGCGGGATGTTCGGCCCGGGCATCACCCTGGCGCGCCTGGGCGGCGACGAGTTCGCGGTGCTGGCCGAAAGCTGCCCGCAGCTGGTGCAGGCGGCGGCCCTGGCCCAGCGCATCATCGACGGCCTCAAGGAGCCCTTCCAGCTCGGCGAGCAGCAGGTGGTGATCAACGCCAGTATCGGTATCAGCCTGTTTCCCAGCGACGCGTTGAGTGCCAGCCAACTGCTGCGCAACGCCGATGCGGCGCTGTTCAAGGCCAAAAGCGCCGGGCGCAACGGTTACGCCCTGTACACCGAGGAGCTCACCGCCCATGCCCAGCAGCGGGTGGAAATCGCCTTCGAGCTGCGCCGCGCCCTGGACCAGCAGGAACTGCGGGTCTATTACCAGCCGGTGCACGACCTCAAGACCAGCCGCCTGGTAGGCGTCGAGGCCCTGGTGCGCTGGGAGCATCCCGAGCGCGGGCTGGTGTCGCCGGCGGAGTTCATACCGATTGCCGAGCGCACCGGGATGATTGCCGAGATCGATGCCTGGGTCATGCAGCAGGCTTGCCGGCAGATGTGCCAGTGGCAGGCCGATGGCGTGGTGCTGTCGTTTATCGCGGTGAATGTCTCGACCCGCCTGTTCGCCCGCAGCGAGCTGTACCAGCAGGTGGCCCAGGTGCTGCACGAGACCGGGCTGGACCCGGCCTACCTGGAGCTGGAAGTCACCGAAAGCGCGGTGATGGACGATCCCGAAGTGGCCCTGGAGCAGATGCACCGTTTGCGCGAGCTGGGTATTCGCCTGGCCATCGACGACTTCGGCACGGGCTACTCCTCCCTGCTGCGGCTCAAGCGCCTGCCGGTGCAGAAGCTCAAGATCGACCAGGGTTTTGTCGCCGGCCTGCCGTTCGACGAGGACGATGCAGCGATATCCCGGGTAATCATTGCCCTGGCCCAGAGCATGGGCATGCAGGTGCATGCCGAGGGTATCGAGCAGGTGGAACAGGCGCGTTTCCTTCTGGAACACGCCTGCGACCTGGGCCAGGGCTACTGGTTCGGCCGGCCGATGCCGGCGGCGCAACTGGTCTGGAGCAACGCCCCGCAGATCCGTTGATCCCTGTAGCCGCTGGCGCAGGCTGCGAACGGTTTGGGCGGCATACCGACGTGGCAGGCGCGGTGTTGAGGTTTGGCGCAAAGGCGCCAGGCAAGGCCCTGGGGGCCTTTGCGCAGCCTCGCTGAAGCTCGGCAGCGGCTACAGGGTTGGGGCTAAGCTGCTGTCAGCTCGAATAATTTCTTCTGGTTATATAAACATTCTTAAATAGTATTTTTAAGAATATCCGGCCCTATCTAGTATTGCTCCCACGCCGCAAGCAGTGCCGCCACTGCCAGGCACATCCCACTCAGGAGCAACACCATGAGCGCATCTCTACGTAGCGTTGACGGCCAGGACGAAGCAACCATCTTGCGGGAAATTCAAAGCGCACTGCGCGACCTGCGCTTCGGTGCGGTGGAAATCACCGTGCACAACGCCCAGGTCGTGCAGATCGAACGCAAGGAAAAATTCCGTCTGCAGCAGCCTGGCCACAAACCGAGTTGAAAGTACCTCGCTGAACACCGCGTCACCCTCTCGCGAACGAGAGGCCCGACTGGTCAACCGGAGGGCGTCATCCATGACCCCCTGCACGAATCCCAGCGTTCCTTTTCGAATGCGGGCTGAAATCGCCATAAGAAAAATGCCAGCACCTTAAAAAATTTCAGGAGCTTCACCATGTCGTCGATTCGCCGTTATGCCCTGGCCGCCCTCGCCAGCGCCGTTTTCGCCGGTTCCGCCGTTGCCAAGGACTATGAGCTGCTCAATGTGTCCTATGACCCGACCCGTGAGCTGTACCAGGATTACAACGCCGAGTTCGTGAACTTCTGGAAGAAGGACCACCCGGGCGACAACGTGAAGATCCAGCAATCCCACGGTGGCTCGGGCAAGCAGGGCCGGGCGGTGATCGACGGCCTGCGCGCCGACGTGGTGACCCTGGCCCTGGCCGGTGACATCGACGAAATCGCCAAGCTCGGCAAGACCCTGCCGGCGGACTGGCAGAAGCGCCTGCCCGACGCCAGCACGCCCTACACCTCGACCATCGTGTTCCTGGTGCGCAAGGGCAACCCCAAGGGCATCAAGGATTGGGGCGACCTGATCAAGAAAGACGTCTCGGTGATCACCCCGAACCCGAAAACGTCCGGTGGTGCACGCTGGAACTTCCTCGCCGCCTGGGCCTACGGCCTGAAGGCCGGTGGCAGTGAGGCCAAAGCTCAGGAATACGTCAAGGAACTGTTCAAGCACGTACCGGTGCTGGACACCGGTGCTCGCGGTTCGACCATCACCTTCGTCAACAACGGCCAGGGCGACGTGCTGCTGGCCTGGGAAAACGAAGCTTTCCTGGCCCTCAAGGAAGACGGCGGCGCCGACAAGTTCGATATCGTCGTGCCTTCGCTGTCGATCCTCGCCGAGCCACCGGTGGCGGTGGTGGACAAGAACGCCGAGAAGAAAGGCAACACCCAGATCGCCGAGGCCTACCTCAAGCACCTGTACAGCCCGGCCGGCCAGGAAATTGCCGCGAAGAACTTCTACCGCCCACGGGACAAGGACATCGCCGCCAAATATGCCCAGCAGTTCCCGAAACTGGACCTGGTAACTATCGACAAGGACTTCGGCGGCTGGAAAACTGCCCAACCGAAATTCTTCAATGACGGTGGCGTGTTCGACCAGATCTACACGGCGCAATAACCCTGTTGTAGGGGCTGGCTTGCCAGCGAAGGCGCCCCTGAGGGCAAAGCACGACTTGCGGGCCCTTTGGCCGGCAAGCCGGCTCCTACCAGGCAGAGCCCGCATTGAGTTGCGGGTTTTGCGTATCCGTTTCGTTAACCAAGGACTCTTATGTCGCGTCGTATCTCCCCCGTCATACCCGGCTTCGGGCTGACGCTGGGCTACACCTTGGTGTACCTCAGCCTGATTGTGCTCATCCCCCTGGCGGCGATGTTCGTGCATGCCGCGCAACTTACCTGGGAACAGTTCTGGGCGATCATTTCGGCGCCACGGGTGCTCGCCGCGCTCAAGCTGAGCTTCGGTACCGCGTTGTATGCGGCCATCATCAACGGCGTCATCGGCACCCTGCTGGCCTGGGTCCTGGTGCGCTACAGCTTCCCCGGGCGCAAGATCATCGATGCCATGATCGACCTGCCATTCGCCCTGCCCACCGCCGTGGCGGGCATTGCCCTGACCGCGCTCTACGCGCCCACCGGCCTGGTGGGGCAGTTCGCCACCGACCTGGGTTTCAAGATCGCCTACACCCCCCTGGGCATCACCCTGGCACTGACCTTCGTCACCCTGCCATTCGTGGTGCGCACGGTGCAGCCGGTGCTGGCGGACATCCCCCGTGAAGTGGAAGAAGCCGCCGCCTGCCTGGGTGCCAAGCCGTGGCAGGTGTTCCGCCATATCCTGGTACCGGCCCTGCTGCCGGCCTGGCTCACCGGTTTTGCCCTGGCCTTTGCCCGGGGCGTGGGCGAGTACGGTTCGGTGATCTTCATCGCCGGCAACATGCCGATGAAGACCGAGATCCTGCCCCTGCTGATCATGGTCAAGCTCGACCAGTACGATTACACCGGCGCCACTTCCATCGGCGTGCTGATGCTGGTGGTTTCCTTCATTCTGCTGCTGCTGATCAACCTGCTGCAGCGGCGCATCGAACGACCTTAAGGAGGCGCGACCATGTCCCAATCGTCCATTTCCGCCGCGTCCTCCGCCAACGCCGCCCGCCGTGGCAGCGCCACCTCGCGGCGCCTGCTGATCGGCCTCGGCTGGCTGATCTTCGCCCTGTTCCTGCTGCTGCCGCTGTTCATCGTGGTGTCCCAGGGCCTGAAGCTCGGCCTGGGGGCGTTCTTCGATGCGATCTTCGAGCCCGACGCCCTGTCGGCGCTGAAACTCACGGTGATCGCGGTGCTGATCTCGGTGCCCCTGAACCTGGTGTTCGGGGTCAGCGCGGCCTGGTGCGTGAGCAAGTACTCGTTCCGCGGCAAGAGCATCCTGGTGACCCTGATCGACCTGCCGTTCTCGGTGTCGCCGGTGATCGCCGGCCTGGTCTATGTGCTGATGTTCGGCGCCCAGGGCCTGTTCGGCCCGTGGCTTTCGGACCACGACATCCAGATCGTCTTCGCCTTGCCGGGCATTGTCCTGGCCACCATCTTCGTCACCGTGCCCTTCGTTGCCCGGGAACTGATCCCGCTGATGCAGGAGCAGGGCACCCAGGAAGAGGAGGCCGCCAGGTTGCTGGGGGCCAATGGCTGGCAGATGTTCTGGCACGTCACCGTGCCCAACATCAAATGGGGCCTGATCTACGGCGTGGTGCTGTGTACCGCCCGGGCCATGGGTGAGTTCGGCGCGGTGTCGGTGGTTTCCGGGCACATTCGCGGGGTCACCAACACCCTGCCGCTGCACGTGGAAATCCTCTACAACGAGTACAACCACGTCGCCGCCTTTGCCGTCGCCAGCCTGTTGCTGATCCTTGCGTTGTTCATCCTGCTGCTCAAGCAGTGGAGCGAATCCCGAATCAACCGCCTGCGCGCCAGCGCCGCGGAGGAATAAGTCATGTCGATCGAAGTCCGTAACGTCAGCAAGAACTTCAACGCCTTCAAGGCCCTGAACAGCATCAACCTGGACATCCAGAGCGGCGAGCTGGTGGCCCTGCTGGGCCCGTCCGGCTGCGGCAAGACCACCCTGCTGCGGATCATCGCCGGGCTGGAAACCCCGGACCAAGGCAGCATCGTGTTCCACGGCGAGGATGTCTCGGGCCACGACGTGCGTGATCGCAACGTCGGTTTCGTGTTCCAGCACTACGCCCTGTTCCGCCACATGAGCGTGTTCGACAACGTTGCCTTCGGCCTGCGCATGAAGCCGAAGAACCAGCGCCCCAGCGAGAGCAAGATCGCCGAGAAGGTCCACGAGCTGCTGAACATGGTGCAGCTGGACTGGCTCTCAGACCGTTACCCGGAACAGCTCTCCGGCGGCCAGCGCCAGCGTATCGCCCTGGCCCGCGCCCTGGCGGTGGAGCCCAAGGTGCTGCTGCTGGACGAACCCTTCGGCGCCCTCGACGCCAAGGTGCGCAAGGAGCTGCGGCGCTGGCTGGCGCGGCTGCACGAAGACATCAACCTGACTTCGGTATTCGTTACCCACGACCAGGAAGAAGCCATGGAAGTGGCCGACCGCATCGTGGTGATGAACAAGGGCGTGATCGAGCAGATCGGTTCCCCGGGCGAGGTCTACGAGAACCCGGCCAGCGACTTCGTCTACCACTTCCTCGGCGACTCCAACCGCCTGCACCTGGGGGAGGACAACCACGTGCTGTTCCGGCCTCACGAAGTGTCGCTGTCGCGTTCCGAACTGGAAGACCACCACGCCGCCGAAGTGCGGGATATCCGTCCGCTGGGGGCCACCACCCGGGTGACCCTGAAGGTGGAAGGGCAGAGCGAACTGATCGAAGCCGAAGTGGTGAAGGACCACGATAGCCTGATCGGCCTGGCCCGTGGCGAAACCCTGTTCTTCAAGCCCAAGGTCTGGCAGAAACACGCCAGCCTCTGACCCCGCCGACATCACGCCCGCTGTAGGAGCTGGCTTGCCAGCGAAAGCGTCCTTCAGGTTTGCACCTGGCTCGAAGGCCTCTTCGCCGGCAAGCCGGCTCCTGCGGGGGCCGGCCCAATATTCCCGAAGCGTTCCCGGGCTTCAGATCATGGCTTTCTTGTGCCGCAGGGCCACCGGGCCCGAGCGCTGCTCGATGGCCTGTTTCAAGTCGTGGCGCAGCCCCAGCAGGAACGCCAGTTCGGCCACCACGAACAGCGGACCGACGATCAAACCCGACAGATCATCGACAAAGGCCGGCTTGCGGCCCTCGTAGTAATGGCCGATGAACTGGATCACCCACCCGATCACGAACAGGCCCAGGCCGCTGCTCAGCCAGAGTCCGGTACTTTGCGCCGCCAGCACCTGGCCGGCCCACACCGATAGCGCCATCAGCACCGTCATCAGCACCCCCAGGCGCACTTCCAGGCGCAGGTAGAACACTGACGCGGCCAGGGCCAGCAGCAACGCCGGCGACCACGACAGCCCGGCCATGCTCCAGGCGGGACGCGACAACAGCACGGCCACCGCCACCACGATCATTGGAATGCCGATAAAGTGGCTGGCGATATTGCGCGGATCGCGGTGGTAGGCGGCGTATTGACTGAGATGATCAACGAGGCTTTTCATTGTTGTTCCTCCGTTAGGGTGGCTCGATCATGCCCGGCGGCGGTGCTCGGCTCTGTCAGCTAGGCGACAATCATTGCGTTGCCCTGAGGGAAAGACCTGTTCATGGACCTGCACCAGTGGCGTGAATGCCTGATGACCGGCCAGTGGTTCAGCCACCTGCCGGCTTCCTTACAGAATAGTTTGCTCGACAGCGCGCGCCTGCGCCGGCTGACGGCGGGGCAGTGCCTGTTCCGGCGCGGCGATCCGCCCTGCGGGCTGTACGCGGTGCTCGAGGGCACGGTGCGGGTGGGCGCGGTCAGCGAGCAGGGCAAGGAGGCCTTGCTGAGCCTGATGGAAGCGCCCCACTGGTTCGGCGAGATCTGCCTGTTCGACGGCCAGCCCCGTACCCACGATGCCTACGCCGAGGGCGCCTGCACCCTGCTCCAGGTGCCGCAGGCGAATCTGCTGCAACTACTGGAGCAGCAGCCGCAATACTGGCGCCAGTTCGCCCTGCTGATGAGCCACAAACTGCGCCTGGCCTTTATCAACCTGGAGCAGTTGAGCCTGATGCCGGCCCCGGCGCGGGTGGCCAGCCGCCTGCTGGCGATGGCCGCCGGCTACGGTGAAGTGGCCCAGGCCCGCCGCGTGCTGCAACTGCCCCAGGAACAACTGGCGCTGATGCTCTCGCTGTCGCGCCAGACCACCAACCAGATCCTCAAGGAGCTGCAGCACCAGGGCATCCTGCGCCTGAGCTATGGCGAGATCGAAATCCTCGACACCGAGCGCCTTCACGCCCTGACCTCGCCATAGAACCCCCCGCGATATCCCTGCCTCCCGCAGAAACTGGCTTGCCAGCGAAGAGGCCCGCGAGATCGCCTTCGCCGGCAGCCGGTTCCTACGAGCCACGATAGGTCGAGAACCCATAAGGGCTGAGCAACAACGGAATGTGGTAATGCTGCTCGGTCTGCCTGACCTCGAAGATCACCGGGATCTCCGGAAAGAAGGTCTCGCGCTTGGCTTGCCTGAAGTACTCGCCGGTCTTGAACACCACCCGATACTCGCCGGCCGTCAGCGCCCGGCCCGCCGGAAACAGCTCGGCAATCCGCCCCTGCTCATTGGTCACCCCTTCGGACAAGGGCTTCCAGTCCTGGCCCACCTGCTGCTCCAGGGTCACCTTGACCCCCGGCGATGGCAGGCCGTTCTCCAGGTTCAGCACGTGCACGCTCAACGGATTGCCTGCCGCCAGGGCCAGGCTCGACAAACCACACAGGCCGATGGCCGCCAGACTATTACGCAAAACATTCATGCCCCACTCCTTCCTCGATTGAACAAACAACAGAACCTGTAGCCGCTGCCGAGCCCGCGAGGCTGCGAACGACCGCAACGCGGGCGCA